>JARRKE010000117.1 GCA_037388465.1 Gammaproteobacteria bacterium | reverse complement strand
CAGGCTCAGGCAGGATAAATCCCGCCCAGCACCGTCGGCGAATCCGCGCCGGTCACGCTGGGCAGGTTGCCCGGTTCATTGTTCAGGGTGAGCCGGGCAAGCCAGGCGAACGTCATCGCCTCGATCCAGTCCGGATCGAGGCCGAGTTTCTGGGTGGACTCCACCGCGCGATCCGGCATTTGCTGTGCCAGCCGGCTCATGAGATGACCATTGTGCACCCCGCCACCGCATACCAGCACACGCTCCGCTGAAGGGGCATGGGTTTCGATCGCCTCGCTGACGCTGCGGGCGGTGAGTTCTGCCAGTGTGGCCTGCACATCCTCGGGGATTATCTCGGCGCCTGCGTCCGTCAGGCAGCGTTCCAGCCAGTTCTGGTTGAAGTGTTCGCGCCCGGTGCTTTTGGGCGGCGGTGCGCTGAAATAAGGGTCGGCCAGCATTCGCGCCAGCAGGTCCGCATGTACCTTGCCTGTGGCGGCCCAACTGCCGTTGTCGTCAAAGGCGGTGCCGCGTTGGAGGCGAGACCAGGTATCCAGCAGCACATTGCCCGGGCCGGTGTCGAAACCGGTCACCGGTTCAACGGGATCGTGCGGCAGCCAGGTCACGTTCGCCATGCCGCCCAGATTCAATACCACCCGGTGTTCGTGTTGGCTGCGCAGCATTGCAGCGTGGAAGGCGGTTGCCAGCGGTGCGCCCTGACCATTCAGGGCGATGTCCCGGCGCCGGAAATCGGCCACCGTGGTAATGCCCGTGCGTGCGGCGATCCGGTTGGGATCGCCGATCTGCAGACTGTTGGCGCAGGGGCCGAGGGGGGCGTGGTAAACCGTCTGGCCGTGGCTGCCGACGGCGCGAATGGTTCGCGGTTGGATGCCGGCTTTTCGTGCCACATTCACAGCCGCCTGCGCCAGCAGTTCGCCGAGTGCGGCATCCAGTTCCGCAATTTCCCCCAGTCTCGCCTCGGCCGGCTGTTGCAGGCACGTACGAAGCCGGTCATGGAGTTCCGCTGGGAAGGATTCGGTGTGCGTGGCCAGCAGGGCCGGCGGATGGGGTTCGCAATCAATCAGTGCCGCGTCGATGCCGTCGAGGCTGGTGCCGGACATCAGGCCGATGAAGTATGCCGGCATGACGATGGGGCTCAGTCGCGGATTTCCAGTGAGGCTACCTGGATTCGGCTCAGCAGTCGCAGTCTGGCAAGGGCTTCTTCGGTGTGGGCCTGGAAGTCAGCGTGGTACCGGGCGGGCAGTGGCGCGGCTGCGGGCAGCTTGACCGTCAAGGGGTTGCGGTGCACGCCGTGGACACGGAACTCATAGTGCAGGTGAGGTCCGGTGGCGAGACCGGTCATGCCCACGTAGCCGATGATCTGCCCCTGACGAACGCGCTTGCCGACCGAAAGGCCGCGAGCATAGCGGGACATGTGTCCGTAAACGGTGCTGTAGATCGCGCCGTGGCGCAGAATGATGACCTTGCCGTAGCCGCCCTTGCGGCCTTTGAAGACCACCTTGCCGTCACCCGCCGCCCGGATCGGCGTGCCGGTGGGTGCAGCGTAGTCGACGCCCTTGTGGGCTCGGATCACGTTCAGGATGGGATGCTTGCGGTGCAGGGAAAAGCCCGAACTGATGCGCGTGAAATTGACCGGGGTGCGCAGGAATTCCTTGCGCAGGCGCTTGCCGTCCGGGGCGTAGTAGTCGACGTCACCTTTCGGGTCCTTGTAACGCAGGGCCTTGTAGCTCCTGCCCTGGTTGACGAACTCCGCGGCGATGATATCGCCATCGCGCAAGTGCACGCCGTTGCGGAAGATCTGTTCGTAGATGACGGTGAAGTGGTCGCCGGGGCGCAGGTCGAGCGCGAAATCGATGTCCCAGCCGAAAATGGCGGCCAGGTTCATGATGAGGCCGTCCGACAGTCCGGCACGCTGCCCGTCACTGAAGAGGGAGTCGCGAATCACGCCCTGGGCCTGAACCAGGCGGACTTGGTTTTCGCGCGCCTGGTTCTCGGCCTGGTAACCCGTGGCGGTGCGCCATACCCGCACGATGTGGTCGGCGTCAGGTTCGAACACCAGTTCGGCGAGACCGTTCAGGTCCTTGCGGGCGCGGAATTTCTGCCCCGGATAAAGCTGCCGCATCGAACGTGTAGCGTTGCCCAGCTTGAGAATGGGCGCGAGCTGGCTGTGGATCTCCAGGCGGCTGAAGATCGAGGACAGGCTGTCACCGGATTCGACTTCGGTTGTTTCCCAGTGATCCCGCGGCTTGTTGAGGTCGGGGGTGGCGGAAATGGGCTTGACCTGTGCTTCGGGCAAAGGAAGCGCGACCGTCAGCCGTGCCGGGGCGGGCCCCTTTTGGGTATCATGCGCATCCCCGAGCTTTACCAGCGGAGTGGCGTTCTCGCTGCGGCTGCCCGCCTGGGCCAGGACCGCGCCGATCAGGGCGAGGCCGGCCAGCCCAAGCAACAGACGGGGGCGCCTCAGGCGCGACAATAGACTCCGCGAGTTACGGTGGTGCATAAACAATCCGCGATAATCGCCCGATTTGGCAGGATTTTGCCCACGATAGCGGGTGCGTGGGTGTGGGTCAACGCCGGCTGAGAGCCGAATCAATCACAGATCAGACAACGGGATAAGACAGTGCCGACTATTGATGAAGCCATGGATCTGCTGCGGCGTGGCGCCGAGGAGATTCTGCTTGAAGACGAGCTGCGTGACAAACTCAAGCGCGGCAAACCGCTCAGGATCAAGGCCGGATTCGATCCCACCGCCCCCGATCTGCACCTGGGGCATACCGTTCTGATCAACAAGTTGCGGCAATTCCAGGAGCTCGGCCACGAGGTCTTGTTCCTGATCGGCGATTTCACCGGCATGATCGGCGATCCGACCGGCAAAAGCGCGACCCGTCCGCCTCTGACGCGTGACGAGGTGATCGAGAACGCCCGCACCTACGAGCAGCAGATCTACAAGATCCTCGACCCCGAGAAGACCATCGTGATGTTCAACTCTTCCTGGATGGGGGAGATGAACGCCGTCGATCTGATCCAGTTGGCCGCCAAGCACACGGTGGCGCGCATGCTGGAGCGCGACGACTTCAGCAAGCGCTACGGTAGCGGACAGCCGATCGCCATTCATGAGTTTCTGTACCCTTTGATACAGGGTTACGACTCCGTGGCCATGCGGGCGGATGTCGAGCTGGGCGGGACCGACCAGAAATTCAACCTGCTGGTAGGGCGTGAACTGCAAAAGCATTTCGGTCAGTCGCCACAGGTCGTCATGACCATGCCCATCCTGGAAGGGCTGGATGGAGTGCAGAAGATGTCCAAGTCGCTGGGGAACTACGTCGGCATTGCCGAGCCGCCCGAGGAGATGTTCGGCAAGCTCATGTCCATCTCCGATGAACTCATGTGGCGCTATTTCGAACTGCTGAGTTTTCGCCCCATGGCAGAGATTGACGCCTTGCGCCATGAGATCGAGACGGGTGCGAACCCGCGGGACATCAAGTTTCAGCTCGCGGGAGAGCTGGTCGAGCGGTTTCATACCCGGACGGATGCCGAGCAGGCACAGGCGGCCTTTGTGGCGCGCTTCCAGAAGGGTGCCTTGCCGGAAAACATGCCCGAGGTGGCGTTCAGCGCCCCCGTTGAGGGCATGCCGGTTGCCAATCTCCTCAAGGAAGCTGGCCTCGTGGCCAGCACCTCGGAGGCGCTGCGCATGATCAAGCAGGGTGCGGTGCGCATCGACGGGGAGCGGTTGGAGGACCGGGACCTGAAGATCCAGACAGGCACCACCCAGGTCTACCAGGTGGGCAAGCGCCGGTTCGCCCGCGTGTCGGTGGTTAAGGCCTGATTTTCAGTGGCTTGGCGGCACGGCGGGCCCAGATGAAAAAAATCTTTCAAAAAGTGCTTGACGGTCTCTGTGGGGTCCCTATAATGCGCGCTCCGTTCGACGCACACTTCGGTGGCGGGAACGGCAAGAAGGGAAACGGAGTTGTTGACGGCCTTGGCCAAAAACGCATATAATTCCGCTTCTCCGCTGGCCACAGAGCTGGCGCTGCTCTTTGACAACTTGTGAATCAGTGAACTTGTGCGGATGCTCGCGTCTGTGGTTGTAAACGCAAACCATTAGATGTGAGCAGACCTAGTAAACTTTTTTGAGTTTTCTGGACTGCTCTTCATCAGAAGGAATAGCGGAGAAATCCGCGAAAGCTTTTAACTGAAGAGTTTGATCCTGGCTCAGATTGAACGCTGGCGGCATGCCTAACACATGCAAGTCGAACGGTAACAGGCGGAGCTTGCTCCGCGCTGACGAGTGGCGGACGGGTGAGTAACGCGTGGGAATCTGCCCAGTAGCGGGGGATAGCCCGGAGAAATCCGGATTAATACCGCATACGCCCTACGGGGGAAAGCAGGGGATCTTCGGACCTTGCACTATTGGATGAGCCCGCGTCTGATTAGCTTGTTGGTGGGGTAACGGCCTACCAAGGCGACGATCAGTAGCTGGTCTGAGAGGATGATCAGCCACACTGGGACTGAGACACGGCCCAGACTCCTACGGGAGGCAGCAGTGGGGAATATTGGACAATGGGGGAAACCCTGATCCAGCAATGCCGCGT
>JARRKE010000116.1 GCA_037388465.1 Gammaproteobacteria bacterium | reverse complement strand
CTTGACGGTGAACCGGTGCCTTACGGCGAACCGATCGGGGTAGCCACCGGTGGCGTGCTCAAGCTGCGCGGCATTCAGGGCGGCGGCATCCGTACCTACCTGGCCATGCAGGGCGGGCTGGACGTGCCGGACTACATGGGCAGTAAGGCCACCTTCACCCTTGGCCAGTTCGGCGGCCATGCCGGACGCACCCTGCGGGTGGGCGACGTGCTGCGCCTGGACAAAACCGGCGCGGACCTGTCGGCCTGCGCCGCGGCGCACGCTTCGCTGGTGTCCGAATACGCCGAGCACTGGGACATCGCGGTGATGTACGGGCCGCACGGTGCACCGGACTTTTTCACCGACGAGGATATCGACACCTTCTTCGCTACCGACTGGGAGGTGCACTACAATTCCAGTCGCACCGGTGTGCGCCTGATCGGCCCCAAGCCGAAGTGGGCGCGCAAGGACGGTGGTGAGGCAGGGCTGCACCCGTCCAACATCCACGACAACGCCTATGCCATCGGCGCCGTCGATTTCACCGGCGACATGCCGGTGTCATCCTCGGCCCGGACGGACCGAGTCTGGGCGGGTTCGTGTGTCCGGTGACCATCGTGCAGGCCGAGCTGTGGAAGATGGGCCAGCTCAAGCCCGGCGACACCATCCGCTTTCACTGTATCGACGTCGAAACCGCCAACGCCTGCGAGTCGGTGCAGGATGCCGCGGTCGCCGCCCTGACGGAGCTGTCGTACGCGCCGTCCGAAAGCCGGGTGCCGGGCGAGACGGCCACCCCCATCCTGCACGCGGACCAGGGCAATGGCGACCAGGTCGCGGTGTGCTATCGCCAGGCCGGCGACAAATACCTGCTGGTCGAATACGGGCCGCAGGTGCTGGACCTCGACCTGCGTTTTCGCGTGCATGCCTTGATGACCTGGCTGCAGAACGAGCAGGTGGCGGGCATCGTGGACCTCACGCCCGGCATCCGTTCGCTGCAGCTGCATTACGACAGCCGCGTGATCGCGCAAAGCGAGCTCGTGGCGCTGCTGCAGCAGGCCGAGTCCGAACTGCCGGCCATCGACGACATGGAGGTGTCGAGCCGCATCGTCTACCTGCCGCTGTCCTGGGACGATCCCTCCACGCAGCAGGCCATCCAGAAATACATGCAGTCGGTGCGCAAGGACGCCCCCTGGTGCCCGAGCAACATCGAGTTCATCCGGCGCATCAACGGCCTGGACAGCATCGAGGACGTCAAGGACATCCTGTTCAACGCCAGCTACCTGGTCATGGGGCTGGGCGACGTCTACCTCGGCGCGCCGGTGGCCACGCCGCTGGATCCCCGCCACCGCCTGGTGACCACCAAGTACAACCCGGCGCGCACCTGGACGCCGGAAAACGCGGTGGGCATCGGCGGTGCCTATTTATGCGTGTACGGCATGGAAGGTCCGGGCGGTTATCAGTTCGTCGGCCGCACCGTGCAGATGTGGAACCGCTACAAGCAGACGCAGGACTTCATCGAAGGCAAGCAGTGGCTGCTGCGCTTTTTCGATCAGCTGCGTTTTTATCCCGTGTCCGCAGACGAAATTCTGCAGCTGCGCGAAGACTTCGTGCAGGGGCGCTTCAAGCTGCGCGTCGAGGAGACCGTGCTCAAGCTGCATGAGTACCGCGCTTTTCTCGAAACCGAACGCGAATCCATCGCCACCTTCAAAACGCGGCAGCAGGCGGCCTTCGAGGCCGAACGCGAACGCTGGGAAGCGGCCGGCCAGGCGCATTACGAGGCCGACCCCGCCGGCGACGCGGCGGGTACCGATGCCGGCGTGGACCTGCCGCCCGGCTGCATGGCGATGGCCTCGCCGGTGACCGGCAGCGTGTGGCAGGTACAGGTGAAACCGGGTGACCGCGTCGAGGCAGGTCAGGAACTGGTGATCGTCGAGGCCATGAAGATGGAGATCGGCATCGAGGCCGAGGAGTCCGGCAAGGTCGTCGAGATTCTCTGCGCCCAGGGCAATCCGGTCTCCGCCGGCCAGATGCTGCTGATCATCGAACCCGACGAGTAAGGAACAGTCATGATCGATTCTGATTTGAGTCTGGACATCGCCACCCTGCACGCCGGTTACCGCGCGGGCGCGTTCACGCCGCGCGAGGTGGTGGATTTGATTCTGGCGCGCATCGAGGCGCAGCCCGAGCGGCATGTGTGGATTCGGCGTCTTACGCCAGACGAGTTGTACGTGTATGCCGATGCCCTGGACGGCAAGGACATCGACAGCCTGCCGCTGTACGGCATCCCGTTCGCCATCAAGGACAACATCGACCTGGCGGGCGTGCCGACCTGGCGGGCGTGCCGACCACCGCCGCCTGTCCCGAATACGCCTACGTGCCGGAGCAGTCCGCCGCGGTGGTGCAGCAGCTGATCGAGGCGGGCGCGATTCCGGTGGGCAAGACCAACCTTGACCAGTTCGCCACCGGGCTGGTGGGCGTGCGCTCGCCGTACGGCGCCTGCCGGAACAGCTTCGACCCCGACTATATCTCCGGTGGGTCGAGTTCCGGGTCTGCGGTGGCGGTCGCCACCGGGGTGGCGAGCTTTTCGCTCGGCACGGACACCGCCGGTTCCGGCCGGGTGCCGGCCGCATTCAACAACCTGGTGGGCCACAAGCCGACGCGCGGCGTGCTGAGCACGCGCGGCGTGGTGCCGGCCTGCCGATCCCTGGACTGCGTGTCCATCTTCGCGCTCACCGCAGGCGACGCCGATGCGGTGTACCGCGTGGCGGCGGTGTTCGATGCCGAGGACGCCTACGCGCGCCCGCTCGCGCAACCCGAACTCGGCGGTCCCATCGGTCCCGCATTTCGTTTCGGCGTACCGAGCGCCGACCAGCTCGCCTTCTTCGGCAATCAGGCCTACGCGGCGCAGTTCGACGCGGCGGTGCAGCGTCTGCAATTCCTGGTCGGCGAGACGGTGGAAATCTATTTCGCGCCTTTCCTGGAAACCGCGCGGCTGCTTTACGAAGGACCGTGGGTGACCGAGCGCTACGTGGCGATCGAGGAATTCATCGAGGCCCAGCCCGAGGCGCTGCATCCGGTTACCCGCACCATTACCCTGGGCGGCGCCAAGCCGCGAGCGGTGGATGCCTTCAAGGCCGAATACCGGCGCAAGGAACTGCAGCGGCGCACCGAGGCGGTGTGGGATACGGTGGACGTCATCGTCACGCCTTCGGCTGGTACGCACTACCGTATCGACGAGGTCGAGGCGAACCCGATCGAGCTCAACTCGAACCTCGGCTACTACACCAACTTCATGAACCTGCTGGACCTGAGCGCGACGGCGGTGCCGGCCGGTTTCCTGGACAGCGGACTGCCGTTCGGCGTGACCCTGTTCGCGCCGGCCTTCCGCGATGCGGGACTGCTGGCACTGGCAGAGCGGTTTCACGCGTTCAAGGACGCCACCCTAGGTGCGACGGGTATGCCGTTGTCCCAGGCGGCAAATCGGGTTGTCTCGACGCAGGACGACACCGTGCTGGTCGCGGTCTGCGGCGCGCATATGAGCGGGTTGCCATTGAACTATCAGCTCACCGAGCGCGGCGGGCACCTGGTGGAGGCGACGCACACCGCGCCGCTGTACCGCTTTTATGCGCTGGCGTCGGCCAGGCCGCCGGCACGCCCCGGTCTGGTGCGTGAGGAAGACGGTGCGGCCATCGAGGTCGAGGTGTGGTCGCTGCCGGCGACCCGTTTCGGTGATTTCGTGGCGCAGATTCCGGCCCCGCTCGGCATCGGCACTCTGGAACTGTCCGATGGCCGCCAGGTGCAGGGCTTTATTTGCGAGCCTTACGCCGCCAGAGACGCGGAAGACATCACCGCCTACGGCGGCTGGCGCGGATATCTCGCACGCTGAGGGTGTTGCAGCATCGATTTGGCAACAATCCTGCATAGAAAATTGCAGGAGGTGCGAAACGGCAAACGATGTGGGGGCCGGAAAGCAGAGCGAAAGCGCTTGAGATCCTGAACACCCTGTACGGCGACGCGCAGGGCGGCGGCGTGCTCGCCCGCATCGAGGCCGAGACGGCGCGTCACCGCCCGGCCCTGAACAGGCAGCGGCGCCACGGCCTGACCGAGCGCGACACCGTGCTCATCACCTACGGCAACACGCTCACCGCCCCCGGCATGCAGCCGCTCGCCACCCTGGCGGAGTTTCTGGACAGCTGGGTCGGCGATGCCGTGGGGCTGGTTCATCTGCTGCCCATCTTCCCCTACAGCTCGGACGACGGTTTCTCGGTTATCGACTACCGCCAGATCGATCCCGCCCTGGGGGACTGGTCCGACGTGGCGCGCGTCGGCGAGCACTACGGGCTGGTGCTCGATCTGGTCCTGAATCACTGTTCGCGCAGCCATGCTTGGTTCCAGGGCTATTTGCGCGGCGACGCGAAGACCCGCGACTACTTCATCGAGGCCGACCCCAACGATCCGCGCCTGACGCTGGTCACGAGGCCGCGCAGCAGCCCGCTGCTGACGCCGGTCGACGTGCACGAAGGCGGACGTTACTGGGTGTGGACCACCTTCAGCGCCGATCAGGTGGACCTCAACTTCGCCAACCCCGACGTGCTGCTGGAGATGATCGACCTGCTGCTGTTTTACGCGACGCAGGGCGCGCGAATCATCCGCCTCGATGCCGTCGCCTATTTATGGAAGGAGTTGGGCACGGCGTGCATCAGCCTGGAGCAGACCCATGCCGTGGTGCGCCTACTGCGCCTGGTAATGGATACCGCCGCACCCGGCGTGCAGCTGCTCACCGAGACCAACGTGCCGCAATCGGAGAATCTCAGCTACTTCGGCAACGGCGACGAAGCCAACCTGATCTACCAGTTCAGCCTGCCACCCTTGCTGCTGCACGCGCTGGTGTGCGGTCGAACGCATGCGCTCACGGAGTGGGCGTCCACCTTGCCCGGGCCTCCTCCGCGTGCGACTTACCTCAACTTCACTGCCTCGCACGACGGCGTGGGCCTGCGCCCGCTCGAGGGTTTGATCGACGACGAGGAGCGTGACGAACTCCTGCGCCGCATGCGCGAACGCGGCGGCTATGTTTCGACCCGGTCCATGCCCGACGGCCGGGACGCGCCCTACGAGCTCAACATCAGTTATTACTCGGCCATGGATGCCGGCGACGGAGAAGACGCGCACATGGCGCGTTTCCTGTTGGCGCAGACCGTGGCCTTGTCGTTGCGCGGCGTGCCCGCGTTGTATATCCACATTCTGCTGGCGACGCCCAACGATACCGCCGGGGTGGAGCGCAGCGGACACACGCGCGCGATCAATCGCAGGCGCTGGGATTACGGCGAACTGCAAACGCTGCTCGCCCGTCCCGATACGCCTCAGGGCATTGCGCTAAGAGAGATGGTCCGTCGCCTGCGTATCCGTGGCCGATTGCCGCAGTTTCATCCGGATGCAGCGCAGCAGATTCTCGACCTGGAAGAAGGATTGTTCGGGTTGCTGCGTACGAGCCATGAAGGGCAACCATTGATCGCGTTGTTCAATTTCACGTCTGAAACGCGAACGGTGAAATTGCCGAAAGCGGTTACTGAGCTGGCGGAGGAATGGATTGATGCGCTTAGCGATCAGGAGATTTCTTTGGCGCGCAAAGGCACAGAGGTGCCGAGTTATGCCTGCTTGTGGCTGATGCCGGAAGCACACGCTGAGTTTTGAATGCTCATCCAATAGTTAAAGTTTCTGACATCAGCTTTACAGGCATCATCCAATACATTTTTTGCTTGGATGCTCATGTGTCAATGATATGGCAGGTGGGTGTCACATTCTCGTCGTTGTAATTTGCAGTCGTCTGAATATACTGCGCCAAAGCCGGTAGGGAAGTAAGCCGGTATTTATATCAACAACAATCGATAACAAGCAGGGAGCGCGTTATGTCTAAGCTGCATCGCCAAACACATAACAGATTGGCAGGATTTGTAATAACCCTGCTGCTATTTACATCAACCGTTTCGACCGCAGCCGTTCTTCCCTGGTATTGGGCATCAGGCCAATGGTTTGTTGGTGATGGTGCAGATGTGTGGCAAGTCCTTGGGGCTGGAGAGTTCGTCATCGCCCGAGGTGCGCCGGGAGATCTTATCTGGAGTGGTGGTGTAGATACTCAGTGGAAACCATTTGTTCAATCAGTGCTCCAGTTTTATCACGATGTACATGCAGCTTGCGATAGCCAAGCTAACCACTATGGATCTATTTACGGGACGGTTGAGTCCTATGACACCACAAGTAACAACAAATATAAGGCCCCGTATTATCTATGTAAGAATGGCCCTACAAGGCCTGGAGAAGATGGCTACTGGGCAAACAAAATTCTTCCAGGTAGTGGGATAATAATTCCAAAAAATATATTGGGGACTCCACCTCCTCCTTCCAATAACCCCAAAAACCTCGGCAAGCCACGCCAATGCACAGGTGTCGGCGATCCCTGTAATTCAGCCACCGGCAACGAGTTCCAAGAAGATACTGACTATCGCGGTCCATCCGGTACGTTAAGCTTCACCCGCGCCTACAACAGCCTGGACGTAGTCGATCATGGTCTGGGCTACGGCTGGGTTTCCAACGTCGGCCGGCACCTGGCCATCGATGGTAATTCACTGACTGTCAATGCAGCCGACGGCCGCGGCGAGCCCTTCACCTTGAGTAATGGCGTCTGGCAGGGCGATGCCGACACCAAGCTGCAGTTGACCCAGGATGCTTCTGGTTACACCGTGCAGCACCAGGATGGCCGCGTCGATCACTTTGATACCGACGGCCGGCTGGTCTCATCCATGGATGCGCAGGGCCGCACCACCACCGATGCCTACGACAGCAACGGCCATGTGACCACCGTCACCGGCCCCTTCGGCCATGAACTGGGCTTCACCTATAACAGCGATGGTCGGCTGGCCACGTTCACCGACCCGGCTGGCAACGTCACCCAGTACAGTTATGACAGCCA
>JARRKE010000115.1 GCA_037388465.1 Gammaproteobacteria bacterium | reverse complement strand
CGCGCCACCGGCATGGACATGGCGCGCGTGGTGGTGCTCGGCGCGACCCGCCGGCTGCGCCCGGTGCTGATGACCGCGACCATCGCCGCCTTCGGTCTGGTGCCGTTGCTGTTCGCCACCGGCCCCGGTTCCGAGATCCAGAAACCGCTGGCCATCGTGGTGATCGGCGGGCTGGTCACCTCCACCCTGCTGACCCTTATCCTGCTGCCGATCCTGTACCGGCGCTTCGGTGAAGCCAAAGGAGAATGACATGAGCGACGACAAGTGCCTGCTGGTGATCACCGTGCCGCCCAGTCTGGAGGACGCCCTGTCGGACTGGCTGATCAGCCAGGAACAGCCGATCGGTTTTTCGAGTACGCCCGTCAACGGTCACGGCGAAGGCCACGAGGGCTACACCCTGGCCGAACAGGTGCGCGGCAGCCGACGCAACATCCAGTTCCAGATTCAGACCACGCAGGTCCGTGCCCGCGAGATGCTGGCCGGCATGCAGCACGACTTCCACCATGCCGAACTGCGTTACTGGATCATGCCATTGCTCGATGGAGGACGACTCAGCGACCTGTGATCGTTCAGCGTGGTTTCAGCTCGCCTGCGTAACATGGAAACCGTAGAAAAACATTTCTGCGATGCGTCGCAGGTTTCCATGAGGAGCAATGAAATGGACGCCACCATCAAACTGAACAAGACACTGCTGGCCGCGGCCGTATCCGGCCTGCTGGTCATGGCCGCGGCCCTGCCCGCGCAGGCCGCTGACGCCGTGCAGACCCAGGAGCAGGTCCAGACCCAAAACCAGAGCACCGATTCGCAACTGCGCGTGCGGGATCAGGTTCGGGTCCGTGAGCAGACCACCGGCTCGCAGCTCATGACGCCGGAGGAACGCGCGCTGCATCAAAAAATGATGCGCGAGAAAAAGACCCGTCAGGAGCGCGAGGCATACCGCCAGCAGCAGCATGCCGAAATGCAGAAGCGCGCCCAGCAGCAGGGCAAGACCCTGCCCGACCAGCCGCGTAATGGTGCAGGCACCGGAATGGGTTATGGTAACGGCCTGGGTAATGGTATGGGCAACGGGAGCGGCGCCGGCCGCAGCCGTTGAACAACCTGAACCCATGAATGACGGAAGGGGCGGGCCAACCCCGCCCCGACCGACGACTTTCCCGGAATACGCAGTATGAGCACGACCCGAAAATTCGCCATTTTGTTTCTCGCGGCATTCCTCGCCACGGCCGGCCGCAGCGCCCTTGCCCAGGGCGGCCACGGTCCGGGCATGGACATGGAGCCGCCCGAGATCAGCCCCGCCGAACGCATGAACGAGCCCATGGATCGCATGCCCGGCCATGACGAGGCCGATCATTATCAGGCGGAGCAGCCCATCAGCAGCGAAGAACTCCGCGAACTGGAACACAGTGGTAAGATCATGTCATTGCACCGGCTGCTGGACATGCATCACCACGATGCCCTGCGCGTGCTGGATGCTTCGATCGAGCGCGAGGCGCATGACGCCTATCGCTACGAAATCAAGTTCCTGACACCCGATGGCCGCGTCATCGAACGCGAATACAATGCCGTAACCGGTGCGCGGCTGAGCAACGACGGAGACTGAGGAAGCGCTGATGAACACCCAAGCGGACAGCTCATCCCGACACGCCGCCGTCGCGGCCACGGGGAAGTCAACCGGAGGCTTTTAGCCTTGCGCCTGCTGCTCGCCGAGGACGATACCGCCCTTGCGCAAAACCTCAAGGAGGCGCTCAATGCGCGTGGCTATGCCATCGACGGCGTCGACAACGGGTTGGACGCCGAGCACATGGGCCGCGAGGAGGAATACGACCTGGTCATCCTCGATCTCGGCCTGCCGCGCAAAACCGGCCTCGACGTACTGCGCCAATGGCGCGCCGACGGCAACACCGTACCGGTGCTCATTCTCACCGCGCGCGACGCCTGGTACGAAAAGGTCGAAGGCTTCGAGGCCGGCGCCGACGACTACCTGGCCAAACCCTTTCACACCGAGGAGCTCATCGCCCGCATCCAGGCACTGATCCGCCGCCGCAGCGGCGTGCCCGGCCAGGCGCTGAACCTGAACGGCCTGACCCTCGACGAGGAACGCCAGTCGGTCACCACCCCCGACGGGGAAACCCATACGCTGACCGGCACCGAATTCCGCGTGCTGCGTTATTTCATGCTGCACCCGGACCGCATCGTGTCCAAGAGCGAACTCACCGATCACGTCTACGAATACGACAACGACCGCGACAGCAACGTCATAGAGGTCTACATCAACCGCCTGCGCCAGAAACTCGGCAAAGACGCCATCCAGACCCGACGCGGCCAGGGATACGTGATGGAAAAACACGATTAATGGATTCGCTGCACGCCCGATTTTCGCTCTGGCTGCTGATTGTCCTGTTCGCCCTGTTCGGCCTGGTCTGGATCATGACCAGCCACGCTCCCCAGCAACTGACCGAACGCTATGCAACCTCGCGCCTCGAACATGACGGCGAGAGCCTGATCGCCGGGCTGCACAAGAATCGCAACGGCAACTGGGCCGTGCGCGAACGCTACATCGAACCCATCTACCTGCGCCCCTACTCCGGGCATTACTACGTGGTCGAAACGCCCGGCCAGCGCCTCGACTCGCGCTCGCTTTGGGACTACCGGCTGCAATTGCCCGCCCTGCCGGCGGGAAGCGGGCATCAGATCCTGCATCTGAAAGGCCCCATACATCAGCCGCTGCTGGTCTGGCGCCGACATATCGAAGTCGGCGGCACCCCCATCGTCATCAGTGTCGCCGAAGACATGTCGGCACTGAACCGCGACGTGGCCGTGTTCCGCAAGCGCTTTGCCCTCACCCTGGCCGGGATCCTGTTCGCCCTGGTGGTGCTGCAGCATTTCGTGGTGCGTTACCTGCTCAGGCCGCTTACCCGTATGCAGCACGAACTCGATGAACTCGAGGCCGGCACCCGCGAGGCCCTGGGCGAACAACTGCCCAGCGAAGTGCGCCCGCTGGTGCACCGCCTCAACAACCTGCTCGGCAACCTGCGCCGCAGCCTGGAACGCTCGCGCGCGGCCGCCGGCAATCTGGCCCACCGACTCAAGACCCCGCTGTCACGGCTGCAGCAGATCAGCGACGACAAACAGGCGGCCGTGGTCCACAAGGAACTCGACGCCATCGTGACCGAGATGCGCGGCAGCATCGATCGCGAACTGCGCCGGGCGCGCATGGCCGGCGGATTCAGGGCGGGCACGCGCATCGACCTGCATACCGAGCTGTCCCGCCTGGTTGAGGTAATGGGCAAGCTCTACCGCGAGCGAGGCCTGGACATCGAACTGCGCATGCGTCCCGGACAGACTGTCACCCTGGACCGCGAGGATCTGCTGGAATTGTTCGGCAACCTGCTCGACAACGCCTGCAAGTGGGCCGCCTCGAAGGTGCGCATTTCCGTGACGGAACAGGCGGGGCTGAATGTGGTGGTCGAAGACGACGGCCCGGGAGCGGACCTCGATGCCCTGGAAGGCCTGACCGAACGCGGCAAGCGCGTGGACGAGGCGGTGCCCGGCTACGGCCTGGGCCTGGCCATCGTGCGGGACCTGGTGCGGGAATACGGCGGCCAGCTGCACTTCGGCGCCTCGCCCGAGCTCAAGGGGCTGCGCGTGGAGATCGAACTGCCGCCGGTCTGATCTGTCCGGCAAGCGGCTCAGGAAGCCGGACGGGTATAAGTATCGGCGTAGCGCTCGCGCAGCACGTTCTTCTGTACCTTGCCCATGGTGTTGCGCGGCAACTCGTCCACGAAAAACACGCGCTTGGGCACCTTGTAGTTGGCCAGCGCCGTTTTCAGATGCCGGATCACGGACGCCTCGTCGGGCCGGTCCGATCCGCTCCTGCACACCAGCACCGCGGTGACGCCCTCGCCGAAGTCGGGATGCGGCACGCCGATGACGGCCGATTCCACCACTCCGTCGAGCTGGTCGATAAGCTGCTCGATCTCCTTCGGATAGACGTTGTAGCCGCCGCTGATGACCATGTCCTTGTCACGTCCGACGATCGAGAAGTAACCGTCCGCATCGACGCAGGCCAGATCGCCGGTCTTGAAATAACCGTCCGCGGTGAATTCCTCGGCGGTCTTGTCCGGCATCTGCCAGTAACCCTTGAACACGTTACCGCCCTTCACCTGCAGCTGGCCGGTCTCGCCGGCCGGCACCTCGCGCCCTTCGGCGTCGACCACGCGCGCCGTTACGCCGGGCAGCGGAAAACCGACCGTCCCGGCGCGGCGCTCGCCGTCCAGCGGATTGGACGTGTTCATACCGGTCTCGGTCATGCCGTAACGTTCGAGGATGGTATGGCCGGTGCGGGTGCGGAATTCGTCGAAGGTCTGGGTGAGCAGCGGCGCCGACCCCGAGGTGAACAAACGCATGTTGCGGCACACCCCGGTATCGAAGCCGGCCTCGGCCAGCAAACGGGTGTAATAAGTGGGCACGCCCATGAACACGGTTGACTGCGGCAGCAGGCTCATCACCTCGCGGGCGTCGAAGCGGGGCAGGAAAATCATGCGCGCACCACTGAGCAGGACGCAGTGGCAGGCCACGAACAGGCCGTGGATGTGGAATATGGGCAGGGCGTGCAGCAGCACGTCCTGTTCGGTAAACCCCCAGGCCGTTTTCAGGGCCTCGCCGTTGGCCGCCAGGTTGGCGTGGGTGATCATGGCGCCCTTGGGCTTGCCGGTGGTGCC
>JARRKE010000114.1 GCA_037388465.1 Gammaproteobacteria bacterium | reverse complement strand
GAAGTCGAAACATCCACGTCAGTCGATGACGCGCGCCGGGAACTGCTGGGACGCCTGGGCCGTTTTGCGGCCTATACGCCGCCTGCCATGTTGTCATTGATGCTGGCGGATAAGGCTGCCGCGCAAAGCGGTATTGCGCCGCCGGCTCCCACTCCAACACCGACGTCGACTCCAGCACCTACAGCGGCGCCAACTCCCCCGCCACCGACTACGCGTCCGCCTGCACCGACACCGCCGCCATGATGCTGGACAGCCAGCCACTGTTTGCGTTACTCGGCGATGCCGTGAATCGTGGACAGTGCGAAAAACTGCTTGCGGAACTGACGGGGTATGAAACCAGTCCGGCAGGGTTATCGCATTGGGATGGTACAACCGGAGTTGATGGCGGTATCCGGCGGGCGGCTGTCAGCGACCTGGAGGATGGCCATTGGTTGGGCCGGCTGCTCTTCGACAAGGTCGCGGAGCTGAATGACCGGTTGTGGGGCATGAATCTGCTGGAAGCGGAGCGGCTTCGGATACTGAATTACGAACCCGGCGGCCATTACCTCTGGCATTTCGACGTACTGCCCACGCTGCATGCGGATAACTACCATCGCAAGGGCACCAACCGGGTGCTCACGGTGCTGCTGAACCTCAGCGACGAAAACGAATACGCCCTGGGAGAGCTGCTGATAAAAGACCCGGTGTCCGGTGAGCGGTCCATAGGATTTCATGGCCGCGGCAGCATGCTGGTTTTTCCCTCTCACCAGCTGCACCGGGCAACGGCAACCACGGATGGCTTGCGCCGCGTGGCGGTGATGTGGATCAGAGGTGAAATGGACCACCCGGACAATCGGGTCATAGCCGATTTTATTCAGGCAACGGAGGATGTGCCTTCTCCGGCGGCTGCAACCGGTGCTGTTGGCGTGCCTGTCGATGATGGCCTGGTCGTGTACAGGCCCTATACCAGCGATTTACATGTACTGCGCGACACAGCTGGATGGCTATGGGAGGCGTTCAGCCAGGGTTTGTCTGCTGATGTGATTGTGGCGAACCTGTCCAGTCATTTCGGGTTGCCGGAGCCTCAGCTTCGCGCCGATATCGAAACAATGCAGGTGCAATGGCAGGCGGCGAATATCCAGCCCGATAACAGCGCCAGCGTTGCCAGACCGGCAGCTTCAAATCCCGCTGATTCAATTCAACACTGTTATATCGCCGGTGCCCATATTGAAGTGGTATATGACGCGCCGGTGGTGGAGCAGATGCTGCGGCCGCTGCTGGCTCCGTTGGAGACCGAGCATTTTCACGGTGTAGGCCAGCGCATATCTGTCGCTGAGCGTGACGATGTTTATCGCATTAAAACTGGCGAAGGTGCCTGGGCGACTGTCGATACGCCAAACCGTGCGGTGCTGAGCCTGCTGAGCGAGCTGCAATCACTGGCGACGCGCACGGGTGGCGCCTCGCTGGCATTTGGCGCTGGTGCGTTGGGTTGCGGTCGCGACGCTATTTTATTTCCCGGCCTGCTAAACAAGGGCCGCGCAGCATTGTTGTATGCGCTTGCAAGCCGGTTCAATCTGCCCATGCTGGCCGTTTCATGCATACCCATGCAACGGGCGAGTGGTTTGCTGGAAGCTATGCCGCTGCCGGTAAAGCTGCGCCCGCTTGATCTAGAGTTGTTGGGCGACAGCGTTGAATTGCCGCTGGATCAAGCTGTATTTGGCACCGTGACCGATCCCATGTACCTGCTGCCAAATCCCGTTACGCCTGCAAACGATGGCCGCAAATACTGTCCTTCCATGGCGATCATTGCCGAATATGACCCCGATAAAGAAACGACATTGATCCCTCTGGATGCTGCCTCTGCACTGCAGCAGTTGATGTCTTCCGGCAGCTATTTTGTTGATGATATCTGCTACGAAGATGTTGTGAATTTATCGTCGCTTGTTGAGCGCATGCCGGTGTATTCACTTTCGTTTCGTAGTATCGACGAGGCATTCAGGGCACTCACGTCTGTAATACCGGACGTAACCGTGTGTGATGGAAATCTATCCGGCAAGGTGGGGTGGGTTAGCGGTAATAGAACGGGGGCTTGAGGAGTCTGATATAGGACCACAGCCATTCGCACTGGGGGTATTCAGCCGCTTTATAATGGAAAAAGGCCCGCATGCGTTGCAGTGCCGAGGCGCTAAAGGCAGTTGTCAGGGGCGATTCAAACAGTGTTTTCGCCACCGCGAAATGAACCTGCACCGGCGTGGATAAACCGAATTGCCGGATTGAGGTTTCGATAAAAGCCCAATCGACGCGATTTTGAAATGCCCCGCACAGCAGCGTCGTCTCGTAGAGTTGATGCAGGTCGGTGCGAAATTTCCCCAGCCAGCCGCCTCCAACCGTGGCATGAAGCAGGTGGTGAAGCATTCTGGCATTCGCGCTCAGCACGTAAGCGTTGGCGTCATCGACCGTAATCGGTTCCACCATGCGCAGGCACTCCTGGGTGCTTAACAGGCCTTTCCTGCGCATAAGGCGATGATGCACTTCAACCGTCGCGCCCGCGCCGTCGTCAAGCCACAGCGGCGGTGCATGCTGGCTGCCGCGATAGAGCTTTGGCGCTACCTGATGATAGTCGCTCCAGCCACTTTGCCGAAGCTGTTGCAGCGCGGTGTCGAATTGTTCCGGAGCCACGAGAATATCGATATCCGTCATGACCCGTTGCCCCGGATCGGCGTAAAGATTCGTCGCCAATCCGGCGGCGCCCTTCAACAGTATCGGTTCGATACCCGAGGCATTCAGGGCTTTTGTCAATTTGCCGATCTGCTTGAGAATCAGCTGATTCCGCAGGCGATTGAGTTCGTATATTGATTGCAGATATTGTGATAATTCGTCGTCGAGGATGCGAGTCAGGTCTTTGTCCCTGATGGCAACCCAAAGGGCGGGAGTCAACCGGTGCCTTCCGACCAGATCCACGGCTTTGCGCCAGAATCGCTGGTCATTTTGCGCACTTGTCAGTATTCCATGCAGATATTGATATTGTGGTCCGGGGCCTAGACAGAGGGCGACAAACTGCGCGGGGGAAAGGTTTTGATGTGAGCGCATAAAGCGATTTCCTGTCGGACCGCATCATTTTTATAGCACCGGGACATCATATCCGCGATAGCCAAGTCGTCTATCTACTATTTCAGGAATTCCGATGACCGGGTATCGGAATTCGTGCATTCACGTTTACGTTTATATCTTATCAGACCACTTTGATAATGAACGCGCCTTGTATGCGCCACAAACAAAGAAAAACCCCGGCCTGATGCCGGGGTTTTGTCGTTTTACACGTTGTTTCAATCGTCTCAGAGATTTACGGCCTGCATGCCTTGCTCCGGATAGCGTTCGCCGGAGGCCGCGCCGAAAGGGAAGGCCTGGTCCAGACGTTTCAAGTCTGCATCGGACAGCTGCACGTCCAACGCCCCGAGGTTGTCTTCCAGATACTTGACGTGCCTTGTGCCGGGGATGGGTACGATGTCCTCGCCCTGAGCCAGCACCCAGGCCAGTGCCAGTTGCGCCGGGGTGCAGCCTTTTTCTTCGGCCATGGCCTTGACGGTATCCGCCAGATGCAGGTTGTGCTGGAAGTTCTCGCCCGTGAAGCGCGGGTTGTAGCGCCGCCAGTCGTCCTCGTCCAGATCCTCGATGCGTTGGAAGCGGCCGGTGAGGAATCCGCGTCCAAGCGGGCTGTAGGGAACGAAGCTCACACCGAGTTCGCGGCAGGTATCCAGCAGACCGTTTTCAGGGTCGCGGGTCCACAGGGAGTACTCGGTCTGCAACGCGGCGATGGGATGTACCGTGCAGGCCTTGCGCAGGGTGTCCGCCGCAGCCTCGGACAGCCCCAGGTAACGCACCTTGCCGGCCTGCACCAGCTCGGCCATGGCGCCCACCGTGTCCTCGATGGGCGTGTTGGGGTCGACGCGGTGCTGGTAGTAAAGGTCGATATGATCGACGCCGAGACGCATCAGGCTGGCATCACAGGCCTGATGAACATATTCGGGGCTGCCGTCGACGCCCTTGAATTCGCCGTTCGGGCCGCGCACGTTGCCGAACTTGGTGGCGAGCACCACCTGGTCGCGCCGGTCCTTGATGGCGTGCCCGACGAGCTCTTCATTCGCGCCGACCCCGTACATGTCGGCGGTGTCGAGAAAGGTCACGCCCAGATCGAGGGCACGGTGGATGGTCTTGATGGATTCCGAGTCGTCCTTGCTTCCGTAGAAGTCTGACATGCCCATACAGCCCAGTCCCAGGGCCGAGACGGTGAGTTCCTTGCCCAGTTTACGTGTCTGCATTGTTGGCCTCCTTTCTATGCGGTGATTGGTCCGCCGCCGCGCGGCGGCGCTCAGACCGGTCGGTCGTCTGACTATGCCGACAGCGCGGATAATCCGCACAAATACGCCCACATCGGCACACGCTGAGGCGGTCTTGAGATGGAATCCTGAATTTGTTGCCGTTTTGCATGCGCTAAGTCTGGATGGCATCCGTGTGAGGTTTGATTCCAGTTTAGGTTATCCGTTCCCGCTTACGGATGAATGATTCGTTTCATCGAAATGCCGGGCTTGAACAGCGCTACGCAAAGCTGGTTTCATTGAGCGGTGTTTCCGCGAGCCCGGGTCGACCAACCGTTCCCATGCAAGAATCCGCCTGGTACGTTTACTTACTCGAATGCAGCGACCGCTCGCTTTATACGGGGGTCACCACCGACCTCGAACGGCGCGTCGCGCAGCACAACGGGCTGTTGCAGGGCGGTTCGCGCTATACCCGCAGCCGCCGTCCGGT
>JARRKE010000113.1 GCA_037388465.1 Gammaproteobacteria bacterium | reverse complement strand
GGCCGCCGGCCTCACGCCGGTGGCGCGCAAGGTGGCCAGCGGCGCGGCCGAACGCGTGCCGCTGATACAGGTCACCAATCTGGCGCGCACCCTCAAGCAGCTGCAGTCGCAGGGGATCTGGATCGTCGGCACCGGCGACGCGGCAGACGCCTCGCTATATGAAACCGATCTCGCCGGCCCGCTGGCGCTGGTAATGGGGGCGGAAGGGAAGGGCATGCGCCGCCTGACCGCGGAACAGTGCGATCAGCTGGTCGCCATTCCCATGCAGGGCAGCGTGTCCAGCCTCAACGTCTCCGTGGCCACCGGCGTGTGCCTGTTCGAGGCGGTGCGCCAGCGGGGCTGAGGCCTGACGCGGCCGGCTCAGCGCCCGGGCAGTTTGACCGTTCTGGTCTTGCCGCCGTAACCGTATTTCTGATCGCGCCCCTGAACGACGACCGTCTGCACCCCGGCCGGAATCTTCACGCCGTACAGGCTGCGGGTGAACGGCTGCTCGTAGCCATGGTCGTGCAGCAGTTTGCGCACGCCGTACACATGTCCGTCCGCGTTCATGACCCGAAAGGCATCGGCATAGCGCTGTGGTGTGTCGTAAGGAGAGGAGATGGTAGCGGCAAAATCGAACGTGTCGGCGCCGCTGGCCTGCACTTTGACGCCGACGACGTCAGGATACTTTTGTTGCGTGGCGTTATCCGCCAGAACGGGCAGGGTGGCGGCAATGCTCAGGATCAGCGTGAGCGCGAGGGTTGACGCAAGACGTTTCATGGATCTTCCTCCGTGCTTGTTCGTTTTATCCGGGTCCGGTTTGTTTCGCGCCGCCTTTGCTGCGGCGGCATGTATTAAGGCAGTTGCTTCGCAGGGCGCTGCTATCGGCAAAGCGACCGGTCGAGTATAGCCACCCCTGTTCGTCGGGCCAGTAGGCTGTCGGTCGTCGGGGGGTACAAACAAAAACGGCCCCGGCGTTTTCACACCGGGGCCGTTTGCAGAGACATCGGGCAGACGGGTCAGGCGATCTGACTGACCGCCTCGAACTGGAAGCCGCTTTGGGCCCAGCCGATCACGCCGCCGCGCAGGTTGATGACGTTCTCGTAGCCGTTCTGCGCAAGGTAGGCACAGACCTGGCCGGAACGGGCGCCGCTGCGGCAGATGAAAACGACGGGACGCTCCCGGTCGATCTCACCCAGACGGTTGCCCAGGCTGGACAGGGGCATGGCCTCGACGCCGGGGATGCTGCCCTGCATCAGCTCCTGCGGCTCCCGTACGTCGATCATGCGGAAGTCCCGGTTTTCGTCCGCCAGCCAGCCGGCGAGCTCGCGTGCATCGATCTCTTTGAAATTCGGTCCGAACATATTTCCTGACCTCTTTAGTCAACCAATGGATGCTAGTATATTAGGCTTGACTAATATTTCAAGTGGGGCGGGGGCTGCCGGCAGGAATCGCCTGTGCGGGGTCGGCCGCCCCGGATTGCGCGGAGAGCGCGAATTCCGTACAATCCACGCCCTTTTCAGGGGGCTCTGTGCCCCGGCATCCTTGCCTCACCGCGCGTCGGGAGGCTTTAACCCGTAAGGAGTGCATTCAATGCGTCACTACGAAGTCGTGTTTCTGGTCCACCCTGACCAGAGCGAGCAGGTGCCTGCCATGATCGAGCGCTATCGCAGCATGATCGAGGCCGGCAACGGCGTGATCCACCGTCTGGAGGACTGGGGCCGCCGTCAGCTCGCCTATCCCATCAACAAGATTCACAAGGCGCACTACGTGCTGATGAACATCGAGTGCGATCAGGACGCCCTGGCCGAACTTGAGAGCGCCTTCCGTTTCAATGATGCGGTGATCCGTAACCTGATCATCAAGCGTGACCAGGCCGATACCGAAGCGTCCCCGCTCGCCAAGTCCGAGGACGACAGCGATACCAGCAGCCGCGCACCGGAAAGCAAGGAGACCGATTCCGGCAAGGAATCGACCGAAGCCAAGTCCGACACCGAGGAAAAGGCTGAGGCCGAAGCCTGAGTCCCCTGCTGAATCCCTAATTCTTTAAGAGGTATTGGTTATGTCACGTTTTTTCCGTCGCAGAAAGTACTGCCGTTTTACCGCTGAGGGCGTCAAGGAGATCGACTACAAGGATCTCAACACCCTCAAGAACTACATCACCGAGACCGGGAAGATCGTGCCTTCCCGCGTGACCGGCACCAAGGCGCGTTATCAGCGCCAGCTGGCCACCGCGGTCAAGCGCGCCCGTTATCTCGCGCTGCTGCCATACACCGACAGCCACACCGGCTGACGCCGGTGCGCGCGGGCGCGTCCCGCGCAGCGGAGAGCCTTGAATGGGTGCCTTCATCATGGCCGGCCGCTGGCAGGCCGTCCTCGCGACGGTCGGTCTGGCGGCGCTGTCCCTGGTCCTGCCCCCCATCGCGCTGCTGAGCGGTGCGGCGGTGGCGCTGGTGACCCTGCGTCTGGGCGTCAACCAGGGCGTGACCGTCGCGGCGCTGGCCAGCCTGGCCATGGGCGGGATCCTGTGGGCCATGACGGGCAACCCGGTGGGCGGCCTGGTCTACGGCATGGTCCAGTGGCTGCCGATCATCGGCGTCGCGCTGGTGCTGAGGGCCACGACCTCCTGGAGCCTGACCCTGCAGGCGGGGCTGATCCTGGGCGTGCTGGTGGTGCTGGGGATTCATCTGCTGTTCCATGACCCCGCCGCCATGTGGAAGACCGCCATGGAGAAGATGTTCGGCGCCATGCTGGCGGAGGTCGACGGCGGACAGAAGAAGCAGCTGCTCGAGGAGTCGGCCAAGTACATGAGCGGCGTGTTCGCCGGTTCGCTGGCGATCGGCGTGGCGCTCTCGATGTTCATCGGGCGTTACTGGCAGGCGGCCTTGTACAACCCAGGCGGGTTCGGCAGGGAGTTCCGCGAGTTGCGCCTCGGCCATTGGCCGGCGTTCATGGTGATAGCGCTGGTGGTGGTTTCGCTGGTGTTCCGCCAGCCGCTGTTCGTCGAGCTGCTGATGGTGCCGCTGGCGCTGTATTTTTTGCAGGGTGTGGCCCTGGTGCACGGCCTGGTTTACCGGCTGGCGATGAACGGGGCCTGGTTGTTCGGGCTGTATGTGCTGCTGTTTTTCCTGTTGCCGCAAATGATTCTGCTGTTGGCCGTGTTCGGCGTGGTGGACAGTTTTGCGGATTTTCGCAGTCGGGTCCAAGCCCGGCCGCGCAACGACAATTCATGAGTTTTGTGAAGGGTGACTGACGATGGATGTGATTCTGCTTGATAAGGTTGAAAACCTGGGCGGTCTGGGCGACAAGGTCAAAGTGCGTCCCGGCCATGCACGCAACTTCCTGATTCCTCAGGGCAAGGCCAAGTACGCCACCGCTGAGAACATCGCCGAGTTCGAGGCGCGCCGTGCCGAGCTGGAAAAGGCCGCCGCCGAGGCGCTGACCGCCGCGCAGGCGCGTGCCGAGAAGCTCGCCGGTATGACGGTGACCATCAAGGCCAACGCCGGCGAAGAAGGCAAGCTGTTCGGCTCGGTGGGCACGCACGAGATCGCCGACGCGGTGAACGAGGCGGGCGGCGAGATCGAGCGTCGCGAAATCCGCATGCCGGAAGGCCCGATCCGCGTGACCGGCGAGTACGAGCTGGCCGTGCATCTGCACAGCGACGTCGAGACCACCATCAAGGTGGTGGTGGAAGCCGAGTAAAGCCGTTTCGCGATCTGCGGTGAGCGATCGCGCCCTCAACCGGGTGGATGAGTCCGACGGTGCGCCTGCCGAGCTGCAGGCGCACCGCAAGGCGCGCTTTATCGCGGCCAGCCGTTACCGTCGCCATTCCTACGGCGACAATCATCCGCTGGGTATTCCCCGGGTCTCCCTGACCCTGGATCTGATCCGCGCCTACGGGGCGCTGTCCGGGACCGAATACCTGCCGTCGCGGCAGGCGCTGGTCTCCGAGCTGACCTGGTTTCATACCCCCGAATACGTCGAGGCCATGCAGCGCTGCGAGGCGCTGGGCAAGGTCAAGCAGCGTTACCGCGACCGCCATAACATCGGCAACTTCGAAAACCCCTATTTCAAGGACTTCTTCGCCACGCCGGCCACCGCTACCGGCGGCAGCATCCAGGGCGCCGAACAGGTGCTGGCGGGTTATGTGGCCTTCAGTCCCGCCGGCGGCATGCACCACGCCATGCCCGACAAGGCGCAGGGATTCTGTTTTTTCAACGATCCCGCCCTGGCGATCATCCGCTTACGTCACGAAGGCCTACGCGTGCTGTACGTGGATATCGACGCCCATCACGGTGACGGGGTGGAATACGCCTTCCGCGACGACCCGGAGGTGCTGACCCTGTCCCTGCACATGGACACCGGTTACGCCTATCCCTTCAAGGGCGGCGCCGTGACGGATACGGGCCCCCTGGGCAACGCGGTCAACGTGCCGTTGCCGTCGGGCATCAACGACACCGAATACCGCCGGGTGTTCGACGCGCTCTGGCCGGCGGTGCGGGAGGCCTTCGGCCCCGACGTGGTGGTGCTGCAGACCGGCACCGACATGCTGATGCCCGATCCGCTGGGCAAGTTCCGCATCAGCACGCAATGCTTCCTGGACGTGGCGCAGCAGGTGCTGGAAAGCGCGCCGACCCATGACGACGGTACGCCACGCCTGCTGGCGGTCGGCGGGGGCGGCTATCATCCGCTGGTGCTGGCGCGCGCCTGGGCCGGCTTGTGGGGCGTGCTTTCCGGGCGCAGCCTGCCGGCCGGGATTCCCGCGCAGGGCCAGGCGCTGCTGCGCGAGGTCGACTGGGATCAGGACGAGGACGAGGATTACTTCGAGCAGCTCTTCGTGACGCGCCTGGATCAGCCGCAGGACGGGGAGGTGCGCCCGGAGATCGCGGCCTTGATA
>JARRKE010000112.1 GCA_037388465.1 Gammaproteobacteria bacterium | reverse complement strand
TTCGTGCTGCGCTTTATCCAGGGCCGCAACCCCGACTGGGTGCAGCGCCCCTTCTTCGCCAAATACGACGAAGAGGCCACCTGGCTCAACCACCTGCGGCCCGCCTTCGGGGAGGAGAAATTCTTCTTCGAGGACGAGTTCCAGGCCATGAACGACCGCGCCGCTCTGGCCGGCGCCTGAACCTGACCCGGCGCTGGTTGCGCGCGCCTCAGCCGCGCATAATCAGCGCCACCGCGTGGGCGGCGATGCCCTCCTCGCGCCCCGTGAATCCCAGGTGCTCGGTGGTCGTGGCCTTCACGTTCACCTGATCCAGCCCCACTCCCAGATCTTCCGCCAGGTGCTCGCGCATGGCGTCGATGTGTGGCGCCAGTTTCGGCGCCTGAGCAATCACCGTCCCATCCACATTGCCCACCTGCCAGCCGGCTTCGGCCAGCATTTTCACCACCTCGGCCAGCAACACCCGGCTGTTGGCACCCGCGTAATCCGGGTCCGTATCCGGGAAATGCCGCCCGATATCCCCCAGTGCCGCCGCCCCCAGCAACGCGTCGCACAGGGCGTGAATCAGCACGTCCCCGTCCGAATGCGCCTTGAAAGCCTTGTCGTGTGCAATGCGCACACCACCCAGGACGATATGGTCCCCCGCCTTGAAGGCGTGGACGTCGTAGCCATGGCCGATGCGGATATCAGTCATTGTTTAGTCTCTGATCGTGGCTGGCCAGCCCTTTCAGGCCGGCTAGGATCGCACTCCATTAATTGACATGCTGATTATACGGACTTAAATAAGCAACTTGAGCTTACCTGAAACGCCATAAACTGTGATGAGGCAACATCAATAATGAAAAACCATCACAACGGCTGGAAAATGTGACCGTCTCAGTTTCCCCATCGACCAAAGCAGTCGGATTCTGGTCTGCAGTATGCACCACGGCGTTCAGCCTCTTATACATCGTGGGCCAGCTAGCCGAATGGATGGGATGGCTGGGATCTAAAGGTGGACCTGAAAGCTCCAGCACCATCTTAGGACTCATCATCTTGCTGACACCTTCGCTGTTTCTTGGCTCAGCGTTTCTGTTACTTGTTGTGAGCGTTCATCAACTGATACCCAACGATAGAAAGGTTTGGAGTCAGGCAGCAGTCGCATTCGCAACCGCGTATGCAGCCCTGATAAGCATCGTTTATTTTGTTCAACTTACCCTTGTCGCACCACGGATGGCGCAAAACCATATTGCAGGCATTGAGCCATTCCTGTTCATACCCTTCAATTCATTTTTGTATGCTGTCGACATTCTTGGCTATAGCTTTATGAGCGTTTCAACTCTGTTACTGGCCCAGGCATTGGTCGGTAAGGGGATAGTGCAAACCGCTCGATTCTGGCTGACGGCAAATGGCCTTTTGCTTCCGTTCCTTGCGCTGCAGATGTATTTCCATCCGCTGTTATGGATCGCTTCGCTTTGGGCGATAACATTTCCAGTCTCAACCTGGTCTCTCGCCATCCTTTTCCATCGCACACCGGTTACCCAACATAATCCTTAGATTGAATTAATAAGTAGATGAGATCATGGACACACTGATAACGACCGACTGGCTCGGTCAGCACAGCGACAATCCTGACCTGGTCGTGCTCGACTGCACGGTTTACCAGGAATCTGAATATGACGCTGGCCTCCACAATGTCAGCGGACGCGCCAGCTATGAGCGCGCTCATATCCCCAATGCGGGATTCGCCGACCTGAAGGGCGACCTCTGCGACACCGGCAGCCCGATCGAATTTTCCGTACCGACCTCTGAACGATTCTGTTCCGCCATGGGCGCTGAGCAACCGATCCCGCAAATCCGATGGTTGTCGCCCCCCCGTATCCATCCGACTAACCTCACCCTGGAAGGCAAGTCCCGGGTTCCAAACCAAGGACAATCTCGCTGACGGAAACACATCCATGTCATCCAACAACTCAATTCATCCTTCTCTCATAACACCACCTCACCTGCGTGCAATTCAGGATGAATTGATCGGCCGGGAACCGATTTTCCATCGAGCCGGACTCGGGGCCACTCGCGAAGCATTCGAATCGATGATGGACGAGGCCTTCTGGGAGGTCGGCGCATCCGGTCAGCGCTACAGCAGATCCTATGTACTTGATATCCTTGAGGAACGGCATTCGAAACCAGCCGACGACGACTGGGAAACAAGGGGTTTTTATTGTCAGGTGATCGCTCCGGACAACTATCTTCTCACCTACACTCTGCTGCAGGGCCCACGTGTCACACGCCGCGCCACCATATGGCGCCGGACAGCACAAGGCTGGAAGATCGTCTATCACCAGGGGACGATTGCCGAACCGGAATAATCCGCGCTGGGATTCGGTTATTACCGGTACCGTGAGATGCAACCTGAGAGAAGGAACACAGCCATGGAAAATACTGACAAGCTGGCGGTTCTCATCGATGCGGACAATGCCCAACCCAGCATCGTGGACGGGCTGCTGGCCGAGATAGCCAATTATGGGACCGCCAACGTCAAGCGGATCTACGGAGACTGGACCGCTCCGACCCTTAAAAAATGGAAGGACGTATTGCTACAGCATTCCATTCAGCCGATGCAGCAATTCGCGTATACAAAAGGGAAGAACGCAACCGACAGCGCCATGATCATCGACGCCATGGACTTGCTGTATACCGACAACTTCAACGGCTTCTGTATCGTCTCCAGCGACAGCGACTTTACCAAACTGGCATCGAGAATCAGGGAATCCGGATTACTGGTTTACGGATTCGGAGAAAAAAAGACCCCGCCCGCTTTCGTTTCGGCCTGTGACAAATTCATTTACACGGAGGTGTTGCGCGCCAGGACCGATGAAACCGAACAGATCGCAAAAAAGTCCAGCAACGAATTGAAACAGGATGCCAAGCTGGTAAACCTGCTGCGCAACGCAGTGGAAGCATCCTCGGACGAAAGCGGTTGGGCCCACTTGGCACCGGTCGGCAGCAATATCGCCAAGCAGTCGCCGGACTTCGACCCGCGCAACTACGGATACGCGAAGCTGGGCGAACTGGTTCGGGCTACCAAGCTGTTCGACACCGAGGAAAGGCAGGTCGGCGACACCAAGTCAAAGGCGCTGTATGTCCGTGACAAGCGTAATAACAAGAAATAAGTACCGAATCACGCTCACGATATCGACGATATCCAAGCGGCTCTGATATCACACGGGCCGACATACCACCCCACCTTTCTCGGCCCCGGTATTGCCGCCGTAAAACGGCTGTCATCTACATGGGGTAGATATATTCTGTCAGTTCTGTAGCATAGTGCGAGGTCTTTGAAGGCCTCAGCGCTTTGACGCCATTGCGCGTCTGATCAGTCCGGCGATGCAACATCGCCACATCACAACGTCATCGTACGTGTTCCGCGCGGACAACCAAGGTCCGCACATCTCGGCGCACTACCCGCGCCGATCGGCAAAACGAAGTGTTGCGGTACCGCTCGCAAGAGCGGCATGAGAATCAACCAGGAAAGGCGCTTGCCGGGTCTGCTCGTGTCTTTCCTCTATTTGTCCCCGCACGGGACAGGAGGTGACATGGCTTATAGCGAAGCACAACAAGACTACGGCTCGGATCCACTCGCCGTTCGCGATACCAATCACTATCAGGCTGAATACGTTCAGGCCTTCGTGGAGAAATGGGACGAACTGATTGATTGGGACCGCCGCGCGGACAGCGAAGGCGATTTCCTGAAACGGGTACTCAGGGAGCACGGCGCCAAAAAAGTGCTGGATGTCGCCACCGGTACCGGATTTCATTCGGTGCAGCTACTCAAGGCCGGCTTCGAGGTCACCAGCGCCGACGGCAGCCCGGTAATGCTCGCCAAGGCGTTCGAGAACGCCAGAAAACGAGACCATATTCTGCGTACCGTCCAGGCGGACTGGCGCTGGCTGAACAAGGACGTGCATGACTATTACGACGCCGTGATCTGCCTCGGCAACTCCTTTACCCACTTGCACGAAGAACAGGACCGCCGCAAGGCACTGGCCGAGTTCTACGCCACCCTGCGTCACGACGGCATCCTGATCCTGGATCAGCGCAATTACGACGCCATCCTGGACCACCAGATCGAACCCAGCCACAACTATTACTACTGCGGAGAAAACGTGCGGGCCACGCCCGAGCACGTAGACGACTCGCTGGCGCGCTTCCGCTACGAATTTGCCGATGACAACGTGTTTCATCTGAACATGTTCCCCCTGCGCAAGAACTACGTTCAACGCCTGCTGCACGAGGTCGGGTTTCAGCGCGTCACCACGTACGGGGACTTCCAGGAAACCTACCGCGAGACGGAGCCGGATTTCTTCATCCACGTGGCCGAGAAACGCTACATCGAAGGGGAAGAATCGAAATGAGCGATGGTTACTCCGAAGTCGTCGAGACGGCGCGCAGTTATTACAACAGCGACGACGCAGACAATTTTTATTTTCACGTCTGGGGCGGCGAGGATATTCATATCGGAATATATGAATCCCCCGCAGACCCGATCGCCATGGCCAGCCGGCGTACCGTGGAGCGCATGGCCGCACAGGTCAACGGGCTCGGTCCCGACAGCCGGGTGCTGGACGTCGGCGCCGGCTACGGCGGCGCAGCCCGCTATCTGGCCAAGACCTACGGCTGCCGCGTGACGGCGCTCAACCTGAGCGAGAAGGAAAATACGCGCGACCGCGAGATGAACCACGACCAGGGGCTCGACCACCTGATCGACGTGGTGGACGGCAGCTTCGAAGCCATTCCGGCGGACGACAACACCTTCGATGTCGTCTGGTCGCAGGATGCCATCCTGCACAGCGGACATCGCGACCGCGTGGTCGGTGAGATCGCACGGGTGCTGCGCCCGGGCGGCGACCTGGTTTTCACCGACCCCATGCAGGCGGACGACTGTCCGGCAGGCGTCCTGCAG
>JARRKE010000111.1 GCA_037388465.1 Gammaproteobacteria bacterium | reverse complement strand
CCGAACGCCAGCAGCTTGCGGTACACCGTCTCCTCGCCGCGCAGGAGTTTGCCCTTGTGCTTGTCCAGGCTTTGCAATACGTAGCGTCCGCTCGAGGCGTCCTCGCTGATGTCCACGTACCCCTTGGCGGCCAGCCCCATCAGCGCGGAGGCGAAGGCCTTGTCGTCGTAGCTTTGCCGGCGCAGAAAGCGCATGGCTGCCGGTGACAGCCCCTCGGTGGGGCGGTAGCGGGGGATGATGACGCCGCGTTCCGGGTCACGTCCCACACGCATCCAGGTACCGATGAGATACACCAACAGCAACCCGCCGCCACCCAGGGCGACGGCCAGCGGCAGGTTGTCACGCAGCCACCACAACCCTTCACGGGTCTGGGTGGGTGAGGCGACATAGCCCTTGGGCCAGCCGACTACGATGGTCAGCCCGGCGTGGGCCCGGCAGGTGCACGGTGGCCGAGGCATGGTCGATGGGAAAGTCCCAGCCCGTACCGGTCACGTTCCAGTACAGCTCGTCGTGATCCTTGAAGAAGCCCAACTGGCGGTCGGTGCGGTAACGGATGCGGTAGGTGTGCACGCCGGGCGTCACGTTGGTGCTGCGCGAGCCGATGTAAATACGCACGCCGTTGGACAGTGACTTGGTGTGATAGGGCTCGGGCTGGCCATCGCGTGTGACGCCGAGGATTTTGAAACCAACCTCCCGCGATGGTCCCAGGTCGCCGGTGAGCTGACCGATGAAGCGGCGCAGCTCGACGGGAACGAAGGAGGGCAGCGAGACGGGGCGCGCGTAGCGGGTGGGGAAGTCGCGGTAGATGCCGTGGCGGATCTTGTAGCCCTCGGCCTGCACCCGGATGATTTCGGTGACGTCGAGATCGCCGTTGCGCGTCACCGTGATGTCGCTGTGATAGTCGAGAATGCGTTCCGCCGCCGCGGCGGGCAGGGTGAAACAAAACAGCAACAGCAGAGCAAACAGGAGACGTTCAGGCCGCACCGGCTTCGTCCTCTTCGAGTTGGAAATAGTCCGCGTATCGATAACCGAACAGGCGCGCGATAATCAGGTCCGGGAAGGAATCGATGCGCGTGTTCAGGTTGCGCACGGCGCCGTTGTAATACCGGCGCGCGTACTGGATGTCGGTTTCCACCGTGCTGAGCTGCTGCTGCAGGTCGAGGAAATTGGCGTTTGCCTTGAGCTCCGGGTAGTTTTCCGCCACGGCAATGAGTCGTCGCAGCCCGGCGGATAGTTCATGTTCGATGGGGCCGCGCGTTGCGGCGCCGCCGTCCGCCTCGCTGCGCGCGCGCAGTTCGGTGAGCGCGTTGAGGGTCGACTGTTCGTAGGCGGCGTACTGGCGCACCGCGTCGACCAGTTTGGGGATCAGGTCGTGGCGGCGCTTAAGCTGAACGTCTATGTCGCTCCATGCCGCCAGCACCCGGTTGCGGTCGCGCACCAGGCGGTTGAACAACCACACGGCCCATACCCACAGGGCCGCGATGAGCACCCCCCAGACAGGATTCACCAGGCCTTCGACCCCGCTTTGAGTCCGACCACGCCGATGATGATCAGCGCGATGCTGACTGCCCTCAGCCAGTCCATGGTTTCCCCGTAGGCGTAGATACCGGTGAACGTGATGCCCACCGCGCTGATCGCGATCCACACGGCGTAGGCGGTGCCGATGGGAATGCTGCGCAGGGCGAGCGAGAACAGCCAGATGCTGGCGACGCCGAGCACCACGACACCCAGTGTGGGCAACAGGCGGGTCATGCCGTCGGACTGTTTCATGACCACGGCCAGTCCGATCTCGGTCACCCCGGAGAGTGCCAGATAAAGCCAGTAACTGTTCATGTCAGAGCGTCTTGAAGAATACTTTGGAGTTGCGCTGGTAGTTGTACAGCTCGCGTTTTTTTACCGGCAGCTTGTCGATGCCGCGCGCCTGAAAACCGCGTTCGCGGAACCAGTGCAACGCCTGGGTGGTGAGGACGAAAATTTCCTGAAGCGACATTTCCCGCGCGTGCCGTTCTATTTCGTTGATCAGGCGTTCGCCCCGTCCACCCTTGCGGTAGTCGGGGTGGACGGCCAGACAGGCGAGTTCGCCGAGGTGTTCGTCCGGGAACGGATACAGCGCCGCACAGGCGATGATCATTCCGTCGCGCTCGATGACGACGAAGCGGTTGATCTCCAGCTCCAGCTGCTCGCGCGAACGCCGCACCACCAGGCCCTTTTCCTCCAGCGGTGCGATCAGTTCGAGAATGCCCGAGATGTCGTCGGTGCGGGCACTGCGGACGTTTTCGTATTCCTCCGCCGTGATCAGGGTGCCGGCGCCGTCGCGGGTATAGAGTTCGGTCAGCAGCGCGTCCGGCTGCTTGCGCGCGATCAGGTGAATGCGCCGCACGCCGTTGAGGCTGGCGGTGATGGCGCTTTCCAGGTGCGCGCGGCTTTGCCCGGACAGCGTGCGCCGTCCGGTGAGCAGCTTCTGGGCGGCTTCCAGCGAAAGCTGTTTGGGCAACGCCCGCTTGTCGCGCGCCTCGGACAAAAAGATCAGCTTGTCCGCCTGCAGGCTGCACGCGGTGGCCGTGGCGACGTCCTCGGCGCTGAGGTTGAAGACCTCGCCGGTGGGCGAATAGCCGATCGGCGAAAGCAGCACGATGTTGCCCAGGTCGAGCTGCTGGCGTATGGACTGGGTATCGACCTTGCGCACCTCGCCCGTGTGTTTGAAGTCCACCCCGTCGCGCACGCCCAGCGGCCGCGCGATGATGAAATTGCCCGAGGCGACGCGGATGCGCACGCCCGACATGGGGGTGTTGATCAGCGACAGCGACAGCTTGCCTTCGATTTCCACCCGCAGGCAGCCGGCCGCCTCCTTGACCGCCGCCAGCGCCTCGTCGTCGGTGACGCGCAGCCCGTTGGCGTACTGCATTTCCAGCCCGCGCGATTTGAGACGGGTTTCGATCTGCGGGCGCGCGCCGTGCACCAGCACCACACGCACGCCGAGCGTATGCAGCAGGGCGATGTCGTGCACGCGTTCGGCGAAATCGGCATCCTCGACCGCTTCGCCCTCGAAGGCGAGCACGAAGGTGCGGCCGCGATGCGCGTCGATGTAGGGCGCCGCGTTGCGAAACCAGGCAAGAGCAGAGGTGTTGTTCACGGTATGTTCCGGATCGTGTGATCGTTCACATGCTAACTTAACCGCAATCCATCGGGAATACAGATGTCATTGCGTAAACCGCCGACTGCTATAGTTCAGTTAACGCATGAACCGTGAGGGCGGCATACACTGCAGGCCATGCGACCGATCTTTCAGCCTTTGATGGTCAACGAACCGTTCGGCGATCCCGTGCTGTACGTCGACTTTCTGTTTGCCCGGCGCGCGCTGCTGTTCGACGCCGGGGATCTGCGCGCCCTGCCGACCCGCAAGCTGCTGCGCGTCAGTGATGTATTCCTCAGTCACGCGCATATGGACCATTTCGAGGATTTCGATCGTCTGGTGCGCTTCATGCTCGGGCGCGGCAAATGGGTGCGGGTTTACGGGCCGCAGGGCATCGCCGAACGTCTGATGCACAAGCTCGCGGCCTACGACTGGAACCTGGTGCACAATTACGAAGAGGACGTCAGCTTCGAGGTCTTCGAGCTATGCGCGCCGGACGAGCTCGTGCGCACGGTGATGCGCTGCCGCAACCGTTTCGAGCCCGAACCCGGCGGCAGCCGCGAGACCGCCGGCGGTCTGTTGCGCGAGGAACCGGAATTCCGTGTGCGCGCCGCGATACTCGACCACGGCATTCCCTCGCTGGGTTTTGCGCTCGAAGAGACCCTGCACGTCAACGTCTGGAAAAACCACCTGCAGGAACTTGGCCTCAGCGTGGGACCCTGGCTGCACGAGCTGAAGCAGATGGTGCTGGAAGGGAAGCCGGACGACACGCCGGTGCAGGCGCCGGAAGGACGTTTCACCCTCGGCGAGATGCGTCGCAAGGTATTGCAGGTCGTGCCCGGCACCAAGCTCGCCTATCTGGTCGACGTGGGCTGGACGCCGGACAACGTGCCGCGCGTGCTGGAGCTGATCGACGGCGCCGACCTGCTGTTCATCGAAACCGCCTTCCTGGAATCCGATCTCGAACACGGCCGGCGCAAGCTGCATCTCACCGCGCGGCAGGCGGGTGAGCTGGCGCGGCGGGCGGGCGTCAAACGGGTGGTGCCGATTCATTTTTCGCCGCGCTATACGGGACGGGAGGCGGAGCTGCATGCCGAGCTGCACGCTGCCTGGCAACCGGCGCAACAGGGGGTGGCATGACGCAGCGCCTGGAACCGCTCGCCCAGCACGTGTGGGAGACCAAGTATCGCCAGCCCGGCGAGCAGAGCGTCGATGACTCCTGGCGGCGGGTGGCGGGCGTGCTGGCGCAGGTCGAGTCCGACCCCGAACACTGGTCGGCGCGGTTTTATGAAATTCTCGAAGGTTTCCGTTTCCTGCCCGGTGGACGCATTCTCGCCGGCGCGGGCAGCGGCCGGCACGTATCGCTGTTCAATTGTTTCGTCATGGGCATCATCCCGGATTCCATGGACGGTATCTTCACCGCGTTGCGTGAGGGCGCCATGACCCTGCAGTCCGGCGGCGGTGTGGGTTACGACTTCTCCACCCTGCGCCCGGCGGGCAGCGCGGCGGTAACCCGGGGCACGGTGGCCTCCGGCCCGGTCTCCTTCATGCAGGTATGGGACAGCATGTGCGCCACTCTGGTCTCCACCGGTTCGCGGCGCGGCGCCATGATGGCGACGCTGCGCTGCGATCATCCCGACATCGAAACCTTCGTCGAGGCGAAGCGGGACCCGAAGCTGCTGCGCCACTTCAACCTGTCCGTGCAGGTGACGGACGCCTTCATGCGGGCGGTGGAGGCGGACGATCCGTGGCCGCTGGTGTTTCCGGACCCGGAGCGCAAGCGGGGTGCTCAGCAGTACCTGGAGCGTGCCTGGCCGGGACACGACCTGCCGGTGGTCTGCGGCGTGCACCGCATCGTGTCGGCGCGTGAACTCTGGAACCGCATCATGCAGGCCACTTACGACGTGGCCGAACCCGGCGTGCTGTTCATCGATCGCATCAACCGCCTGAACAACCTCTATTACTGCGAGCGGATCAGCGCTACCAATCCCTGCGGCGAGATTCCCCTGCCGCCCTACGGCGCCTGCGATCTGGGCTCGATCAACCTCACACGCTTCGTACGCGCGCCCTTCACCGCGCAGGCGGAACTCGACCTGGCGGGCATCCAGGAGACTGCGCAGGTCGCGGTGCGTCTGCTCGACAACGTCATCGACGTGACTTCCTTCCCGCTCACCCACCAGGCGGTGAAGGTGCGCGACGCACGGCGTGTCGGGCTGGGGGTGACCGGCACCAGGCGGTGAAGGTGCGCGACGCACGGCGTGTCGGGCTGGGGGTGACCGGGCTCGCCGACGCGCTGGTCATGCTCGGCCTGCACTACGCCGACGCGCGGGCGCGGGAAATGGCGGCCGACATTCTGCGTCTGGTATGCCATACGGCGTACCGCACCTCCATCGAGCTGGCGATGGAGAAGGGGGCGTTCCCGGATTTCGACGCGGACGCCTTTCTCGACAGCGAGTTTGTGCAACAGCTACCGCCGGACATCCACGAAGGCATCGCCCGCCACGGTATCCGCAACAGCCACCTGACCGCCATTGCGCCCACCGGCACCATCAGCCTGCTGGCCAACAATGTCTCCAGCGGCATCGAGCCTATTTTCGATCTCAGTTACGAACGGCGGGTGCTGCAGGCGGACGGTAACCGGGCGGTCTTCCAGGTGGCCGATCACGCCTGGGCCCAGTGGAGGGATCAGGCCGGCGACGGCGAGCCGCCGGCCGCCTTCGTCACCGCCACCGAGCTGCCGCCGGGGACGCATCTGGCCATGCAGGCGGCGCTGCAGCCCTACGTGGACAACGCCATTTCCAAGACCATCAACATCCCGCGCGACTTCCCCTTCGAAGCGTT
>JARRKE010000110.1 GCA_037388465.1 Gammaproteobacteria bacterium | reverse complement strand
ATGTGGGGCGATATGGATTTCCAGAACGGCTTCTTCGTGCTGCTGCTGGCGCCGGAGTTCTATTTGCCGTTGCGCAACATGGGCACCTATTACCACTCGCGCATGGAGGCGATCGGCGCTGCCGAGCGCATCGTCGAGCTGTTCGAGATGCCGCTGCCGGAGGCCCCGGCGGTGGTCGAAACCCTGCCCGAAACGCGCAGCCTGGATATCCGGTTGCAGGATGTGCGCTTTGCCTACGAGCCGGGCCGCGAGGCCCTGCGCGGCATCGACCTCGCACTGCATACCCCCGAGCGCGTGGCGCTGGTGGGCGCCAGCGGGGCGGGCAAGAGCACCCTGGCCAGCCTGCTGCTCGGGTTCATCCGTCCGGATGCCGGGCGTATCGAGGTCAACGGCCACGATCTCGCCCGGCTCGACCCGGACGACTGGCGCCGCTACATCGCCTGGCTGCCGCAGCGTCCGCGCATCTTTCATGGCACCCTGCTGGAGAACATCCGCCTCGCCCGGCCCGATGCGGGGCCGGATGAGGTCCGCCGGGCGGCCGCCCTGGCGCGGGCCGACGAGTTCATCGACCGCCTGCCGCTCGGGTACGACACCCTGGTCGGCGAGCGCGGCCAGGGGCTGTCAGGTGGGCAGGCGCAGCGCGTGGCGCTGGCCCGTGCATTCCTCAAGGATGCCCCGTTTGTGATCCTGGACGAGGCTACGGCCAGCCTGGACGCGGAAAACGAGGCCCTCATCGAGCAGGCCCTGGAGACCCTGGCAAAGGACCGCCTGTTGCTGGTGATCGCGCACCGGCTGCGCACCGTGGAGCGCGCCGACCGCATCGTGGTGATGTCGGACGGCCAGGTGATCGAGCAGGGACGGCATGCCGAGCTGCTGCAGGGGCAGGGCGCCTATGCGCGTCTGGTGGAGGCCGCGGCATGAAGACGCTGTGGCGGCTGCTGATCCTGTTTCGCCCCTACTGGCGCTGGATGCTGCTCGGCGGGTTGCTGTCCCTGGTCACCATCCTTTCCAGCATCGGCCTGATGGCCGTTTCGGGCTGGTTCATCGCGGCCATGGCCCTGGCCGGCCTGGCCGGGGTATCGATGGACTACTTCACGCCGGCGGCCATGATCCGCGGCTTCGCCATCGCACGCACCCTGGGGCGCTACCTGGAGCGCCTGGTGACCCATGAGGCCACCTTCCGCCTGCTGGCCAGCCTGCGCGCCTGGTTTTACGATCATCTCGAACCGCTGGCCCCGGCCCGCCTGCAGGCCTTTCGTTCCGGGGACCTGCTGAGCCGCATCCGCGCCGACATCGACACCCTGGACAACTTCTATCTGCGCATCCTGGCGCCCAGCGTGGTGGCGCTGGTCGTCGTGGCCGTCGTGGTCGCGGTGCTGACCATCTGGAGCCCGCACGTCGCGCTCAGCACACTGATCCTGCTCATCGTCGCGGGCGTGGTGCTGCCGGCCCTGATGCATCTGCTCGGGCGCCGGCCCGGCGAGCGCATCGTCGAGACCGAGGCTGAACTGCGCACCACCGCCGTGGACGGCGTGCAGGGGCTGAGTGAACTGCTGGTGTACGGCGCCGCGCCGCGCCAGGCCGAACGTATGGGCAGCCTCAGCCGGGACCTGGCGCGCGATCAGCTGCGCATGGGGCGGCTGCAGGGGCTGGCCGTGGGCGGGGTGGGGCTCAGCGCCAACCTGGCCCTGTGGCTCGCCGCCCTGCTGGCCATTCCGCTGGTCGGCGCCGGCAGCCTGGCACCGCCGGATCTGGCCATGCTGGTGCTGCTGGTGCAGGCCAGTTTCGAGGCCGTGATGCCGCTGCCGCAGGCCTTTCAGCTCATGGGCCAGACCCTGGCGGCGGCGCGCCGACTGTTCGAACTGGTGGACGCCGAACCGGCCGTGCGCCCGCCCGTGCACCCCCTGCCGCTGCCGGAACGCTTCGATCTCGAATTCCAGAACGTGGGCCTGCGCTACGCGGAGGATGCGGCGCCGGCGCTCGCGGATGTCTCGTTCCAGCTTCCAGAGGGATCGCGCATTGCCGTGGTCGGCCCCACGGGCGCAGGCAAGTCCAGCCTGTCCAACCTGCTGCTGCGTTTCTGGGAATATCAGCAAGGCCACGTCCTGCTCGGCGGGCAGGAACTGCGCGATTTCGATCCCGAGATGCTGCGCAGCCGCATCGCGGTGGTCTCGCAGGGAACGCATCTGTTCAACACCACCATCCGCGAGAACCTGATGCTCGCCAACCCGGATGCCGATCAGGCGGCATTGGAAGCGGCCTGCCGCGCGGCGCGCATCCACGACTTCATCGCCGATCAACCACAGGGTTATGACACCTACGTGGGCGAGGCGGGGCTGCGGTTGTCGGGCGGACAGGCGCGGCGCGTGGCCATCGCCCGGGCCCTGCTCAAGAACGCGCCGCTGCTGGTGCTGGACGAACCGACCGAAGGACTGGACGCCCGGACCGAGCGCGAGGTGCTGGACGCGCTGCAGCCGTTGATGGCCGGACGCAGCGTGCTGATGATCACCCACCGGCTGATCGGCCTGGAGGCCTTCGACCGTATCCTGGTAATGGAGGCGGGGCGCATCGTCGAGTCCGGCACCCATGCCGAGCTGATCGCCGCCGGTGGACGCTACGCCGCGCTGCGTGGCCTTGGAAGCGGGGCAGAACCTGTGCCGGCCTGAGATGGGAGCAGGGTGTCCTGCCGAATACGCTTTTCTCCTGCTGATCGCAGGTCGTTGAAGTTTATTCAGCGTTCAGGGGCAATGGTGTCGACTGATTGCCCTTATTCGAGAATAAAAACGTATCCCGTATCGTCTTGCCTATAATTTGCCGTTCTAAATCCACACCGGTTCCGCATGAAAACCCAACCCGAATTCCTGACCTTGAGGCAGCACCTAGAACAGGTCGTGGTCGGCCAGGCTCGTCTGCTCGATCGACTCATGATCGCGCTGCTTACCGGCGGCCACATTCTGCTGGAGAGCCCGCCGGGCCTGGCGAAGACCACGGCGGTCAAGGCATTGGCCGGTGGCGTGCATGCGCGTTTCCAGCGCATTCAGTTCACGCCCGATCTCATGCCGGCGGACATCACCGGCAGCGATGTCTTCAATCCCAGGACGGGGGACTTCCGTTTTGTGGAAGGCCCGCTGTTCAATGAAATCATCCTGGCCGACGAGATCAACCGCGCCCCGCCGAAGGTGCAGTCGGCGCTGCTCGAGGCTATGGAGGAGCGCCAGGTGACGATGAGCGGGCAGTCCCATGCCCTGCCGGATCTGTTTATCGTCATGGCCACGCAAAACCCGTTGGAACAGTCCGGTACCTACCCGCTGCCCGAGGCGCAGCTGGACCGCTTTCTGCTGCATGTGGTGATCGACTATCCGGACGAGGAAGAGGAGCTGCAGATCCTGGAACGCGACCGGCGCATGCATTTCGGCGCCGACAACGCCAGTCCGGACACGCGGCTGAGTCCCGCGACCGTCCTGTCCGCCCGCCGCGAAGTGGCGGAGATTCATATTGAAGAGACCCTGGAGCGGTATGTCGTCAGCCTGGTGAACGCGACCCGTCATCTGGGTAAATGGCTGCCGGATTGGCACGATGCCATTCGTTTCGGGGCATCGCCGCGCGCGACCCTGGCCATGGTGCGTGCCGCCAGTGCCCATGCCTACCTGCAGGGACGCGAATACGTGATTCCCGATGACGTGATCGAGGTGGCAGGCGATGTGCTGCGCCATCGCATCATTCCCGGCTTCAGCGCCAGGACCAAACAGCTCTCCAGCGACGATTTGATCAAAGGGATTATCGATACCGTACCCATTCCCTGAGCATGGTGTTCTCGTCTCTTATCGAAAAACTGTCGCGCTATTACCGGCGCGGCATGTCTGTTGTGTCCGATGTCGAACAAACACCGCTGCTCGATGAAACCGCCCTGCAGGAACTGGCGCACTACGCGCAGGCGCTGCCCTGGTCCCTGCTGGAATTCCAGCGGCCGTCGGCGCATCCACTGATCGGCGAGACGCTGTCCTTCCACCGCGGCCGTGGTTTTGAATTCGAGGAGAACCGGGCTTATCAGGCCGGCGACGAGCCGCGCCTGCTGAACTGGCGGCTGTATGCGCGCAGCGGGGAGCTCTATACCAAGGTCTTCACCGAAGAGCGCCGGCCGCAGGTTTTTCTGCTGGTGGACAGGCGGGCGGCAATGCGCTTTGCCACCCATCGTCAGCTGAAGGCTGCACTCGCGGCAAAAATCGCCGCCTGTTACGCCTATCAGTCACAACACCAGGCGCTGGCTGTGGGCGGCCTGATCCTGAACCAGATGCCCGAGTGGTTTTCCCCCGCGAGAGGGGAGATGTCGCTGGACGCCTTGGTCCAGTCGCTGGCGGCGCCCTGTCCGCCGCTGGCCTTCGAAGCGGACCAGCCTGATTTTGAAGAAAGCCTGCGGTTGCTGATGCACCGCCTGCCCGCGGGAAGCTTCGTGCTGCTGGTCAGCGATTTTTGCGACTTCAATCCGGATGCGGCCGCACCCGTGCTGCAGCAACTCGCCATGCTGCATACCGTGCACGCGATCCAGATTCTGGATCCCGTCGAGCAGCGGCTGCCGGCCGCCGGTGATTTTTTGATCGCGGACGATGCTTCCCTGCAGCCGTTGCGGATCGATGCACAGGATGAGGTGCAGTGCAGGTTGTACGAAGAAGCCTTTAATGACGGTCAGGCGAAGCTGGCTGCCTGCTTTCACAGCTGCAATATTCCTTTTAAAACCTGTACGACGCAGCAGGACGTAGAAGACTGTCTGGACCACGCCGATGACGCCGCCGTCGAACATTGACGGCCGGTGGGTGGACATCGTGCCGCCGGCAGCGCCGCACCATGGCGTGGACCCCTTTGTCGTTGGCATTGTCATGCTGGCGCTGCTTGCGTTGGGTGTCCTGCTGGTCTTCGTTTATCGCCGCCCCCGGCAACGCGCCAAAAGCGCATTGCGACGCCTGGCCCGCGACTTGCGGCGTTCCCGTATTGAAATCAAGCCCGCCTGTTTGCAGGTCAGGCATTGCCTCCATGCCGGCCTGGGCCGGCGCCGTCTGCAA
>JARRKE010000109.1 GCA_037388465.1 Gammaproteobacteria bacterium | reverse complement strand
CGTACGCGGCCGAAGGCAACATCGACGACTATTACGAAGACAACCGCGCGTTTCATCAGGCGGTTCAGGACCTGTCCGGCAACCGCTGGCTGCAGCGGGTCGCCGCCGACCTGCGCCGCATCATGCGGCTGGGACGACACGAGCAACTCACCCTGCCGGGCAGGCTGCAGGCCTCCCTGCAGGAACACCGGCGCATCATGGAAGCCTTTCGCAGCGGCGATGCCGATCTTGCCGACCGTTGCATGCAGGAGCACCTGATTCAGCAGGGCATCGCACTGAATCGACTGACCGCACACGACGAGTCGTCCGCCGCGGTCTGATATCCAATAAAACATGCCTCATACACAGAGGAGGAGGGAAATAATGATCAAAAAACTGCTGACAACCGCCACCCTGGCCCTGGGCGTCGTCCTGGCCGGCCAGGCCAGCGCCGCCGACCTGGTGCTGCGCGCCTCGCATCAATGGCCCAAAGGCGACATGCGCGACGAAATGGTGCGCATCATTGCGCGCGACGTGGCTAAGGCCAACGTCGGGCTCAAGATCCAGGTTTACCCCGGCAAGTCGCTGTTCAAGCCCAAGGAACAGTGGAACGCCATCGTGAAGGGCCAGCTCGACATCACCGCCTTTCCGCTGGACTACGCCGGCGGCCGCCACCCGGAGTTCAATCTCACCCTGATGCCCGGCCTGGTCCGCAACCATGAACACGCGCAGCGTCTCGACCACTCGCCGTTCATGAAGCGCATCAAGAAGGTCATCAACGACGCCGGTGTCATCGTGCTGTCCGACACCTGGCTGGCGGGAGGCTTCGTCTCCAAGAAGGACTGCGTGCTCGACCCGAAGGACGTGAAGGGACAGCGCTTCCGCGCCGCGGGCAAGGCCTTCAATCAGATGCTCGCCGCCGCCGGCGCCTCGATCCACAGCATGCCGAGCTCCGAGATCTACACCGGCCTGCAGACCGGCGTGCTGGATGGCGCCAACACCAGCTCCGCCAGCCTGGTCTCGTATCGCATCTACGAACAGGTCTCCTGCCTGACCGCGCCCGGCAAGAACGCGCTGTGGTTCATGTACGAGCCGATCCTGATGTCGAAAAAGACCTTCGACCGCCTCAACAAGGCCCAGCAGGAAGCCATCCTGGCCGCCGGCAAGGATGCGGAGAAATACGCCTACGAGCATGGCAAGGAGGCGGACAAGATCCTGGTCGACACCTACAAGAAGCACGGCGTCAAGGTCGTCACCATGAACAAAAAGCAGTTCGACGAATGGAAAGCAATCGCCGAGAAGTCTTCCTACAAGGACTTTGCGGATCGCGTCAAAGGCGGGCGTGAGCTGCTGGATATGGCCTTGTCGGTGAAATAAAGCAACCATTCCGGCCGGACGCCAAGCGTCCGGCCGGGATCTCTCGGCGCATTTCCATGACCCTATTCATCAAGCTGGTCGCCACCCTGTCGCGGCTGTGCGGCATCGCGTCCGCCGCCATGATCGTGAGCGCGGTCCTGGTCGTCTGCCAGATGGTGACGCTGCGTTATCTGTTCGACCAGTCGACGTCCTGGCAGAGCGAGTTCGTCACCTACGTGCTGATCGCCGCCACCTTCGTCGGCAGCCCCTACGTGCTGCTCACCCGCGGCCACGTCAACGTCGACCTGCTGCCCATGTATCTCGGCCACCGGGCGCGCATCGTGCTCGCACTGCTGGCCTCCACCATCGCGCTGATATTCTGCCTGCTGATCACCTGGTACGGCTTCAGCCTGTGGCACGAGGCCTGGTCCAAGGACTGGCACTCGGACACCATCTGGGGGGTACGCCTGTGGATTCCCTACGCGGCGATGCCGATCGGGTTCGCCGTGCTTTCCCTGCAATACATCGCCGACATGCTCAGCCTGATCACCGGCCGCGAGCTGCCCTTTGGCCTCGCCCCCGAAACACGCATCCAGGACAGGTGATATGAGCACCCTGACGATCGGATTATTGGTAGCCGTCGCATTGATCATCCTGCTGCTGAGCGGCATGCCCGTGGCCTTCGCCCTGGGCGCGGTCGCCGTCGTCTTCCTGGTCGCCTTCCAGGGCCTCAGCAGCCTCTCGGTGCTGGCGGACACCCTGTTCGGCGGACTCAACGAATTTGCGCTGCTGGCCATCCCCATGTTCATTCTCATGGGCGCGGCGGTGGCCGCCTCACGCGCCGGCGGCGACCTGTACGAAGCACTGGAACGCTGGATGTATCGCGTGCCCGGCGGCCTGCTGATCTCCAACCTCGGCGCCTGCGCGATCTTCGCAGCCCTGAGCGGCTCGTCGCCGGCCACCTGCGCCGCCATCGGCAAGATGGGCATTCCGGAGATGAAAAAGCGCGGCTATCCCAGCTCCCTGGCCACCGGCGCCATCGCCGCCGGAGGCACGCTGGGCATCCTGATCCCGCCCAGCATCACCATGATCGTCTACGGCATCGCGACCGGCACCTCCATCGGACGCCTGTTCATCGCCGGCATCCTGCCCGGCCTGATGCTGACCGCCATGTTCATGACCTGGTCGCTGATCTACGCCTCCAAAAAGGGTTACCGGTTCAAGATCGGCGACACCCAGTACAGCTGGCGCCAGAAGATCGAGATCCTGCCGCGCATCCTGCCGTTCCTGGCACTCATCGGCGCGGTGCTGTGGGCGCTGTACGGGGGCGTCGCCACCCCTTCCGAAGCAGCCGGCGTCGGCGCCCTGTTCGCCATCCTGCTGGCGGTGTTCATCTACCGCATGTGGGATCCGCGCCAGTGGTGGGAAATCCTGCGCCTCGCCACCCGCGAGTCGGTCATGATCATGCTGATCATCGGCACCGCCGCCCTGTTCAGCTACATGCTGTCCTCGCTGTACGTCACCCAGACCCTGGCCGAATGGATCGGCGGCCTGAACGTCAGCCCCTGGGTGCTGCTGCTGTACATCAACATCTTCCTGCTGGTGGCCGGCCTGTTCCTGCCGCCGGTCGCGGTCATTCTGATGGCCGCACCGATCCTGGTGCCCATCATCCAGCAGCACGGCTACGACCCCATCTGGTTCGGCGTGGTGCTGACCATCAACATGGAGATCGGCCTGATCACCCCGCCGGTGGGCCTGAACCTGTACGTCATCAACGGTATCGCGCCGGACATCAAGCTGCCGACCATCCTGTGGGGCGCGCTGCCCTTCATGCTGTGCATGGTGCTGGGGATCATCCTGCTCACGCTGTTCCCCGGCATCGCCACCTGGCTACCCAACCATCTGATGGGCGGTGGATGATGCGTAATCACTGGCTGGACCGCCTGCTGGACTCGGTCGCCGACCGCGGCCGGGAACTGCTCAGGCTCAAGAACGACGCCTCGGGCAGGCCCGACGTCCAGATGCTGTGCGACAGCCTGCTGGCGGAACACGGCGAGGCCTCGGGCATCGCGCTGTCGCGGGAAATTCTGCGCGCCTACCAGGCCATGGCCCCGGACGAGCGCCTGAATTTTTTCGAACTGCTGCACCGGCGCTACGGCCCCGACCCGGCACGCATTCGCCCCGCGGCCGAGGCATATTTCGAGAGCAACTCGGTGGACGACTTCCTGGCCCTGTGGGCCATGGTCGAACCGCCGCGCCAGGAACTGCTGCGCCGCCTCAACATGGCGCCGCAGGCCACGGGGCAGCTGGTGGCGATGCGCGGCGACCTGCTGCGCCAGCTTCGCCAGCACCCTCATCTCAAGGGCGTCGACGCCGACTTCCAGCACCTGCTCCATTCCTGGTTCAATCGCGGCTTTCTGCAGCTGCGCCGCATCAACTGGCAAAGCCCGGCCGAGATCCTGGAAAAGCTCATCAGCTACGAAGCCGTGCACGCCATCCAGGGCTGGGACGACCTGCGCCGCCGCCTGGCCGAGGACCGGCGCTGTTTCGCCTTTTTCCATCCCAGCATGCCCGACGAGCCGCTGATCTTCGTCGAGATCGCCCTGGTCAATGGCATGAGCGACAAGGTCTCACCGCTGCTCGACCTGCAGGCCGAGGTCCTGCCGGCGGCCGAGGCGGACACCGCGATCTTCTACTCCATCAACAACACGCAGCGCGGCCTGCGCGGCGTGTCGTTCGGCAATTTCCTCATCAAGCAGGTGCTGTCCGAACTGCGCGACGAACTGCCGCAGCTCGAGTGCTTCGCCACCCTGTCCCCCATGCCGCGTTTCGCCGCCACCATGCGTCCGGCGCTGGCCGGCGAAAGCCATGACCTGCCCCGCGAACTGCTCGAACGCCTGCTGGAGGAGTGGTCCGAACCGCTTTGCCAGACGGCCGGGCAGACCAACCCCTGCGACGCGATGCTCGCCCTGCTCGACGACCGGGATGGCGTGCCGCACGCCGAGCTGTTGTCCGAACCTTTGATTCGCCTGGCCCTGACCTACCTGACCCTGCCGGGTCCCCGCCAGGGCGTGACCGATCCGGTGGCCAACTTCCACCTCGCCAACGGCGCGCGTCTGGAGCGTATCAATCCCTTCGCGGCCGCCACGCCCGACCACCTGGAGGCCTCGTTCGGCGTCATGGTCAACTATCTCTACGATCCCGACGAGGTCGAGGCCAACCACGAACGCTTCACCGCCACCGGCAGCATCGCCCTGTCGAAATCGCTGGGCCGCCAGTACCGCAGCGTCCGCGAGCTACTGCCCGCCCGCGACGTCACCGAAGCCTGATACGCACATTCATCCCAAGGCGGAACCACGTTGAATATGGATATCGTCATGCTGTTGAGCATGGGTGCCCTGGCCGGCACCCTGGCGGGACTGTTGGGCATCGGCGGGGGCATCATCATCGTCCCCGTGCTGGCCCTGGTGTTCCAGCACCAGCACGTCGACCCGGGGGTGTTGATGCACGTGGCCATCGGCACCTCGCTGGGCACCATCGTGATCACCTCGCTGTCGTCGATCCGCGCCCACCACCGGCGCGGCGCCATCCAGTGGCCGGTGTTCCGGCTCATCACCCCCGGCATCCTCGTCGGTGGCCTGATCGGCGCGGCCATCGCCGACCAGCTGAGCGGCGCGACCCTGCGCACGGCCTTTGCCTTGTTCATGCTGCTGGTCGCCGCGCAGATGATGCTGGGCAACGCCTCCAAACCGCATCGCCAGCTGCCGAAACGGTTCGGCCTGCTGCTGGCCGGCCTGGTCATCGGCACCGTCTCGGCCCTGATGGG
>JARRKE010000108.1:5257-6438 GCA_037388465.1 Gammaproteobacteria bacterium | reverse complement strand
GCGAACTTGAGGTTTTCCTCCAGCCCCGGCTTGTCGAACAGGCGCACCGAGCGGTTCTGGTCGGCCAGCGACTCGCTATGCATGTAGGGCATGTACAAAAAGGCCTGTTGCGGCGGGGTCAGCTCGAGGTCGAAGCCGCGCTCGACGGCCGCCTCCGCCACCTCGCGGGCGCGCGCCTCGGTCGAAAAGCTTTCGGGTTTGCCGCGATACATGTTGAGCGGAAACTGATCGAACACGATCACCAGCGCCAGCGAACCGAGGGCGGTCTGCCGCCAGGACTTGTAGCCGCCGTCTTTGGCGCGCCGCCAGGTCTCTTCGAAACGGTCGCGGATCTCGTCGTCGAAGGCCGGCGTCGAGTCGAACCAGAGCGGGCGCACCCGTTCGGAGAACCAGAATTCGTCGATCAACTCCGGCGTCACGATGTCCATGCGGGTCCCCCTCCCGATTTATGCATGGTTTGTTTTTATTATCCCGGCCAAAGGGCACGCACCGGTCTAGGGTTCGGGCACCATCCGGATATACCCGCAGGGGCACTCGTTGGCGCACAGCCCGCAGCCCTTGCAGTAATCGTAATCGAACACATAGTGGCTGCCGTCGGCGGCGAACTCCCGGGTCTTGAGCACGGCCGAGTCGGGGCACAGGGTGAAGCAGTTGTCGCAGGCCAGGCAATTGCCGCAGGAAAAGCAGCGCCGCGCCTCGTTCTGCACCTGTCCGCCCGACAGGCCCTGGTCGATCTCGTCACAGCTGGTGCGCTCCGCCACCGGCAGAATCGTCTCGCGCGAGCGGTGCGCCGGTTCGTAATACGCGAGGTTGATGCCCTCGAGACCCACCACCTGCGGTTCGAAATCCTTGGGCGGGCCCACCTGCTTGATGAAATTGTCGATGGCCTGTGCCGCGCGGCGGCCCGCACCGACGGCCTCGGTCACCGTGCCGCCCTGCCCGGTGGCGTCGCCGCCGGCGAACACACCCGCATGGCCGGTCTCGCCCCAGCCGTCTGCATGCAGATGCGGGGCGCCGTTGAGGATGGCCTCCAGCCCGGCGGGGTCGACCACCTGGCCGATGGCCGGAATCACCATGTCCACGTGCAGCACCGTCTCGGTGCCCTCGAAGGCGATGCGGTGCAGCCGGCCCTGTTCGTCGGGCAGCTTTTTCATGTGCACCATTTCCACACCCACCACCTT
>JARRKE010000108.1:0-5246 GCA_037388465.1 Gammaproteobacteria bacterium | reverse complement strand
GCCGGAATCACCATGTCCACGTGCAGCACCGTCTCGGTGCCCTCGAAGGCGATGCGGTGCAGCCGGCCCTGTTCGTCGGGCAGCTTTTTCATGTGCACCATTTCCACACCCACCACCTTCTCGCCGCGCAGGATCAGGCGGCGCACGCCGCGGTGGGCGAGGATCTCCACGCCCTCTTCACTGGCCTGTTCGATCTCGCGCGGCAGGGCGCGCATGGCGTCCTCCACCGGCACCTCCGGCCCGGGCAGGCCGTTGTGGGTGATGATGTAGACCTGTCCGACGCCGGCGCGCTTGAGCACCCGCGACAGGTCCACCGCCGTATTGCCGCCGCCGATGACCGCGGCGCTTTCGGGGGTGGGGATGGTGCCCACGTCCAGCCATTCCTGCAGCAGCGCGAGGCCCTCGTGCAGGTCGGAGGGCGTCACGCCGTCGATGCTCCAGGGCTTGGACTGCATGGCGCCGATACCCAGATACACCGCCGCGTAGGTTTCGCGCAGGTCCTCCAGCGAGAACTCACGCCCCAGCCGCTGGCGGGGTTTGAAGTCGATGCCCGGCAGGGCCAGCAAACGCTCGATCTCCGCGTTCATCACCTCGCGCGGCAGCCGGTAGGTGGGGATGGCACTGGCGCAGGTGCCGCCGGCCTGGGCCTCGGCCTCGAACAAACTCACCCGGTAACCGCAGCGCAGCAGATGCCAGGCGCAGGCCAGCCCGGACGGCCCGGCACCCACCACCGCCACTTCGGGCGCATCGGCCGCCGGCGGCTGCAGCGGATAGTCCCAGCCCTGGCGGATCGCCTCGTCGCCCAGGAAACGCTCCACGTTGTGGATGGCGATAGCCTCATCGTACTGACCCCGGTTGCAGGCGCTCTCGCAGGGATGCGGGCACACCCGCCCGGTCAAGGCGGGCAGCGGATTGGCGGAGACCAGGATCTCCCAGGCCTGACGGTTGCGGCCCTGCTCCACCTCGGCCAGATAGGCCTGCGCGTCCTCGCCGGCCGGACAGGCATGATGGCAGGGCGCGGCGCGATGCACGTGTATCGGGCGCTCCACCCGCCAGGTGCCGGTGTGATATTCGAGGCTGCTGGCCGGGCCGGCGACGCCGCCGCGTGTGTACTGTGTCATGCGAATCTCTCCTTGGCGTGCGTCACGCTCAGGCCCAGCGCGCGCCGCCGCGATGCACCGTATCCACGCCCGCGGTGTCCTTCGCGTCCGGGCCGTGGCCGTACAGTTCGTAGCGTTCGATGTTGTGATCGGCCAGCGCCTGCAGGTGTTCGAGCTCCTCGTGCGCCTCCGGCGTGTCCGCGAACAGGTGGCGGAAGCGGTTCTGGGCCTTGAGGTAATCCGTCACCGGGCGCGGATTGCGGATGGGCATGACGCCGGTCAGCTCGCCGCGTTCCAGCTCGATCACCGGCACCAGCCCGGTCTCCACCGCCAGGCGTGCCACCTCGATACTTTTGGCGCCGTCGTGACCCCAGCCCAGCGGGCAGGGCGAGTGCACCAGCAGGAAGGTCGGGCCCTCGATCTCCAGGGCGCGGCGCACCTTCTTGCGCAGATCGGAGGGAAAGGCCACCGAGGCCGTGGCGGCATAAGGCATGTGATGCGCGGCCACGATGGACAGGATGTCCTTTTTCAGGTGGCGCTTGCCGGTGCGCTCCCGCCCCGCCGGCGAGGTGGTGGTGGCGGCGGCATGCGGCGTGGAGCTCGAGCGCTGGATGCCGGTGTTCATGTACGCCTCGTTGTCGTAGCACACGTACAGCACGTTGTGGCCGCGCTCGATCATGCCGGACAGCGACTGGAAGCCGATGTCGAAGGTGCCGCCGTCGCCGGCGAAGGCCAGCACCTTGGTGCTGGCGCCGCGCGCCTTGAAGGCGGCCTCCATGCCGGAGGCGATCGCCCCGCCGTTCTCGAACAGCGAATGCATCCACGGCACCCGCCAGGCCGATTCCGGCCAGGGCGTGCTGAACACCTCCAGGCAGCCGGTGGCGTTGGCCACCGCCACGTCGGGGCCGGCGGACTCGGTCACCAGCCGGGCCGCCAGGGCCTGGCCGCAGCCCAGGCAGGCGCGATGTCCGGAGGTAAAGCCCTGGAAGCGCGGCTGACGTTGGCGCAGTTCCTGAATGGGGATGACGGATTTTGATTCGGTCATGGCGGACTCCTGAAACTCAGTTGCCGACGGCCGGGCCGGCCGCGACGTAGCGGTCTTCCTCGGGCAGTTTGTCGAGGTCGACGTCCAGCACCGCGAACTGCGTGCCGGTGGCGGCCTGCGCCACCTCCAGCACCTTCGGATAAAGGCTGAGCGGCACATCGCGCCCGCCGAGCCCCACCGCGAAACTCTGCACCCGCGGCGGCGATTCCAGGTCGTAAAGCGCGGCGCGCACCTCGGCGCCGACGATGCCCACACCGCCGGGCGAGAGCGCGCGTTCCAGCACCACCACCTGTTTCAGTCCGGCGCAGGCGGCCTGCAATGCCTCGACCGGGAACGGCCGGAAGGCACGCAGGCGGATGATGCGTGCGGGCGGCAGGTCAGTGTAGGCCAGCCGCGCATCCTGCAGGGTGCCGGTGATCGAACCCAGGCTGATGATGCCGATCTCGGCGTCCTCCGGCCCTTCCACCTCGACCAGACCGCCCCAGCCGCGCCCGGTCTGCGCCTGCCAGTCCTGGTCCGCGGCCAGGATGTTCTGCGCCGCCGCCAGCACGGCCCCGTGCTGACTGTGGCGCGCCTCCGGGAACCAGTCGGGCGAGACCAGCGTCCCGAGGCTCAGAGGCTGGGCGGGATTCAGGGCGCGGGAAAAACTGAAAGGTGGCAGGAAGGCGTCGACCTGCTCGCGGGTGGGCAGCTCGATGGGCTCCAGGGTGTGGGTCAGGGTAAAGCCGTCCACGCACACCATCACCGGCAGCTCGGTCTCCTGAGTGATGCGGAAGGCCTGCACGGTGGTGTCCACCGCCTCCTGGTTGCTGCTGCAGTAGAGCTGGATCCAGCCCGCATCGCGCACGGCCATCGAATCCTGCTGATCGTTCCAGATCGACAGCGGCGCGGACAGCGCGCGATTGGCGCAGGTCAGCACCAATGGAATGCGCATGCCGGCGATGTTGTACAGCACCTCGCTCATCAGCAGGATGCCCTGCGAGGCGGTGGCGGTGTAGGCGCGCGCGCCGGCCGCGGCCGCGCCCAGCACCACGCTGGCGGCCGAGTGTTCGCTTTCCACGCTCACGTACTCGCAATGCAGCTCGCCGTCCGCCACCAGCTTGGCGATGTTCTCGACGATGTGCGTCTGCGGGGTGATGGGATAGGCCGCCACCACCTCCGGGCGGCACAGGCTGACGGCGCGGGCGATCGCCTGGGAACCTTCAAGCGCTTGCGGCATGCATCGCCTCCTTCCACTGGCCGGCCGGTACCTGCGCGGCGGCGGCCTCGATGAGTCGGGTATTGGCGTCCAGCACCTTGCCCTTGAAGCGGGCGCCGAGCGCGGTGATCAGAGCCTGGACAGGCAGAAGCTCGGTCAGGGTGAGAAATACCGCCAGCAGGGCGGTGTTGGGCACCGGGCGCCCCAGATACTCCTGCGCCAGCTGGGTGGCGGAAACGGTGAAGACCGGTCCGGGCAGTCCCAGTTCGGCCGGCTCACGCGTGGCGTTGACCAACACTCCGCCGCCCGGCTTGAGCCCGCTGAGGATGCCCGGCACGTGCAGCAGGGCCTCGTCCTGGATAATCAGAAAATCCGGCTGCGCCACCTGGTCGCGGCGCCGGAACGGCTGTTCGGCCATGCGCACGAAGGCGGCCACGGGGGCGCCGCGTCGTTCGGCGCCGAAGGCCGGAAAGGCCTGGGCGTGCCAGCCCTCGCCGATCGCGGCGCCGGCCAGCGAATAGGCGGCGACCACGTTACCCTGGCCACCGCGGCCGTGTATGCGTACCTCGATCATGCCGTCTCCTTTGCGGTGCATCGGGCGGCGCGAAAGCGCCGTCCGGTCGTTCAGGCACATCCTGCCCGAAACTCCTTACGAAGGTATGTCGATACCGAAAGGCATGCAAGCCATAAGGGAAGGCCTGGTGCATACAGGCCTTCCGCGGCACACGGATGTGCCGCCATTTTTAGCGGCGGTAAGCCGCTGAAAATGAAGGGAAGCAAAAGTCGCGTCTTTCGCTTCCCGTGCCCTGATAATTCCCGGATGGAATTATCAGGGCTTCCAGAAAAATTTGAATGGCATATCCGCAGAAAATTCCCCGCGGTTTTCCGTTCTCTAGCGGATACGCACCCGCTTGCCGTCGGCGATCGTGTCGTCCGGGTGCACGATCACCTGCTCGCCGGCGGTCAGGCCTTTGACGATCTGCGCCGCCAGACCGTTGCGGTGGCCGAGTTCGACCTGCTGGCGGCGGGCACGCCCGTCGCGCACCGCGAACACCGCCCAGCCGTCGCCGTAGCGGAACAAGGCGCTGGCCGGCACCTGCAGCACGTCGTCACCGCGCCACAGGATGAAACGCGCCTCGACGCGGTAACCGTCGCCCAGCTGGCGCCATAGTTTGGTATCCGAAGTGATGTCGGAGATCACCAGCACACGCTGCTCCTCCACACCCAGGGCGGAGACCTTGGTGAAGGCCACCGGCTCGACCGTCGTGACGGTGCCCTGCAGGTCCTCGCCGCCGCCCCAGCGCTCGTACACCACCGGCGTGCCGGGATGGATGCGTACCGCGTCCTCGGACAGCACCTCCGTCTCCACCTCCAGGGCGCGCGGGTCGCCCAGCTCCAGCAGCGGCGTGCCGGGTTGCACCACGCCCTCGCTTTCGTGCTCGATCTTCAGGATGCGTCCGTCGATCGGGGAATCCACCGGTACCAGTTCGGCCGGTTTGCCGCCCTGCTTGCCGGCGGTGTAAGTCAGCGCCGTGCGCGCGGCCTCCAGCTCGTAGCGGGCGACCTTGACGGCGAATTGGGCCGAGCGCTGGCTGGCGCGCGCGGTCTGCGCCCGTACCGCCGCCTGGTCCTGCTCCTGCTGCGAGGCACACTGGATCTGGCACAGCTTGCTGATACGCGCGGATTCACGCTCGGCCAGCTCGGCCTCGGTCTTGGCGGCGCGCGCATTCTCCTCCGCGGCACGCAGACTGGCCTCGGCGGCGGCCACCCGCGCCTGGGCCTGGGCACGCTCGCGCGGGTCCAGCACCGTCGGGCGCAACGGCTCGATGGACAGCAGATGCTGGCCGCGCTTCACGTTGTCGCCCACCTCCAGCTCGACGCGCTGGGCCACGCCCGTCACCGG
>JARRKE010000107.1 GCA_037388465.1 Gammaproteobacteria bacterium | reverse complement strand
ATGCCGCCGACCAGGCGGTTTATCTTGCCAAGACGCAGGGTCGCGACCGGGTCGTGGTCTATGCGCTGGAGTGAAGGTCAGGCCAGCAGCCGGCCGGCCAGCGTCGTCACGGCCTGGCCGCGCAGGTACACCCGCGCCCCCGCCAGCCGCATGCCCACCACGCCGCCGCGGGCCGACGCCTGATAGCCGACCAGTTCGGTTTTCCCGGTCTTTTCGGCCCAGTACGGCGCCAGGCGGCAATGCGCCGAGCCTGTCACCGGGTCTTCCGGGACGCCGACGCCCGGAGCAAAAAACCGCGACACGAAATCCCATCCCGGCTGGTCACTGACTGCGGTAACGATAACGCCCCGCACCGGCAGTACCGCGAGCCCGGCCATATCCGGCGTCAGGCCGCGCACCGCTGCCGCATCCGGCAGCACGACCAGTAGATCGTCGCGGCCGCGCAGGACATCCACCGGCGTGACACCCAGCGCCTGCTCCAGCCCCCGCGGCATGTCGGCCTGCACGGGTGGATCGCTGGGGAAGTCGAGCTGTATCGCGTCATCCCTGCGAACCGCTTTCAAGGCGCCGCTGCGGGTGTGGAAAACGAGTTCGGGCGCCGATACCCCGGATTCATTCCACAGCACATGCGCGGACGCCAGGGTGGCATGCCCGCACAGGTCCACTTCCGTCTTGGGCGTAAACCAGCGCAGATCCCATGCGTTGTCTCCACGCGGTACGAGAAACGCCGTTTCCGAAAGATTCATTTCGGTCGCCACCCGCTGCATCCAGTCCGCATCGCGTGCCTGTTCCAGTAGGCAGACCGCGGCCGGGTTACCGGCGAACGGCCGGTCGGTGAAAGCATCAGCGGTATAAATCGCGAGGGACATGCAAAACCTCCGTGTGTTTTCCGAAACGCATCATAACGCGCGCCCGCCAAAAATCGGGCCTCCTAATGCCGGTGCCGGTGATGCAGGTCGGGATAATGCGGGTGGCAGTGGATCAGCGGTTCGTGGACATGGAAATGGGTGTGCGGCTCGTGCCCGTCCCAGGGGAAATCGTGTTCGTGTTGATGATGCGCATCGTGCAGGTGGGCATGTTCGTGCGCCAAAGCCTCGTGGGTATGCGTATGTTCGTGATGCTCGCTGATATGCAGCCACACGCCGATCGCCATCAGGAGCGCGGCAACCCAGAACACCACGCCCGGTACAGCGCCGAACACCAGCATGGCGACCACCGCTCCGATGAACGGCGCGGATGAAAAATAAGCCGCCGTGCGCGCGGCGCCGATCTCGCGCAAGGCCCGCACGAACAACACCAGACTGATGCCGTAGCCAAACAACCCGACGATACCCACCAGCAACAGGCTGCTCCATGCGGCAGGCGACCAGCCCGTATAAACGGCCAGGGCGAGGTTGATACTGCCGGCGATACCGCCCTTGAGCGCCGTGATCTGCACCGGGTCCCCGCCCGACACCTTCCGGGTCAGGTTGTTGTCGATGGCCCACCCGGCACAGGCGGCCACGACCGCCAGCGCCCCCAGCACAGGCCAGTCGGCCTGCGGGCCGTTCCACGCCAGTAACCCGCCCGCCACGGTGATCAGGGCCATGCCGGTCACCAGACGGCGGTCGAAATTCTCGTGAAATACGAACCACGCCATTACGGCGGTGAACACCCCTTCCAGATTGAGCAACAGGGCCGCATTGGCCGCCGGAATCATCGCGAGCCCCGTCATCAACAGCACCGGTGCGACCGCCCCGCCAAACAGGATGGCGCCGGCCAGCCAGGGCGCGTCCTGGCGAGTCAGCGGGGCTTCACGCTGCATCTGCTCTTTGCCGATCAGCAGCCGGGCCAACAACCAGACGGACAGGCCGAGCCCCGAGCCCAGATAAAGCAAACCGGCCAGGGCCAACGGCGGCACCTGCCCCAGCAGCAACTTGGCGGCCGGCGTGCTCACCCCGAACAAGGCGGCCGCCAGCAGTGCCATCACAATGCCCTTATGCAGAGTTTTCATATCCCCGGCACTCTACCAGAGCCTGAATCCGGGCCAGAACATTTCGTGCTTGCCAAACGTTCCATAAATGTTCTATTTTCATACATAGAACTTTTATCGAACGTTTGAGGTGGGCCATGCATCCCAAGCAAGCCGAGATCCTGCAATACCTCCGCGACTATCAGGCCCTGCACGGCCGCGCGCCCACGCTTGGCGAAATCGGCCGAGCCGTGGGGCTGGCCTCACGCAGCACGGCCCATTACCACGTCAATGCACTGGTCGAGGCCGGCCACCTGGAACGCAGCCCCGGCTGGCGCGGCGTACGCCTCGCGGAGGAACACCAGAATCCGCTCGCCCTCCCCCTTGCCGGACGCATTGCCGCCGGGCATCCCATCGAGGCCATTCCCGGCCAGGACGAGATCGACTTCGCCGGCATGCTGCTGGGTCCCGACCGCTACGTATTGCAGGTGCGCGGCGACTCCATGGTCGAGGCCGGCATCCTGGACGGCGATTACGTGGTGATGCGGCGGGCGGAAAGCGCCGACGACGGGGATATCGTCGCCGCCCTGATTGACGACGAGGAAGCCACCCTGAAACGCCTGCGCCAATGCCGCAACGGCGAGGTGCTGCTCATCCCCGAAAACAGCCAGATGACCGCCCTGCGCTATGACGCCGAACGTGTGCGCATCCAGGGCATCCTCGTCGCCCAGTTGCGCAGCTACCGGTGAACGCCATGAACAGACCCGCACTCTGGCCGCGCGCCATCCTCCTGATGGACATGGACGCCTTTTTCGCCTCGCTGGAGCAGCGCGACAATCCGGACCTGCAGGGCGAGCCGGTCGCCATCACCAACGGCGAACAAGGCACCTGCATCATCACCTGCTCCTACGAGGCCCGGAAATACGGCATTCACACCGGCATGCGCCTGAAGGAGGCGCGCCGCCTCTGTCCCGAACTGATCCGCATCCCCTCGCGCCCGCGGCATTACGCCGCGGTCTCCACCGCCATCATGGAGGCATTGCGCGACATCACGCCCGACATGGAGGTGTTTTCGGTAGACGAGGCCTTTCTGGACATCACCCACTGCCAGCGCCTGCACGGCACGCCCGAACACATCGCCCGCATGGTCAAGGAGCGCGTGCAAGCCGTCTCCGGGCTGAAATGCTCGGTAGGCGTCAGCGGCGACAAGACCACCGCCAAATGGGCCGCCCAGCAGAACAAGCCGGACGGCCTGCTCGTGGTGCCCCCCTGGGAAGCCGCTGCACGGCTCGCCGGCGAACCCGTCACCGCGCTGAGCGGCATCGCCGGCGGCATCGGGCGTTTCCTGGCGGAACACGGCGTGCAGACCTGCGGCGACATGCAGCGCCTGCCCATCAGCGTGCTGGCGGATCACTTCGGCAATCTCGGCCGGCGCATCTGGCTCATGGCCCAGGGGCTGGATCCCGCCCCCGTACGGCTGGAAGTGGAGCCGCCCAAGTCGATGGGTCACGGCAAGGTCATGCCGCCCGATACGCGTGACCCGCAGAAACTGTCCACCTATTTGCAGCACATGGCGGAAAAGGTCGCCTCGCGCCTGCGCCGCCACGACATGCAGGCCAGCCTGTTCTTCATCGGCCTCAAGACGCGGATCGGGTGGCTGGGTGGCAGGTACCGCACGGCAGCCCCCACCGACGACGGCGCGCAGATCATCCGTCTGTGCCGCACCCTGCTGCGCGAGGAATGGCACGGCCAGGGCGTCCATCAGGTCCAGGTCACCGCCCTGGATCCCGTCCCGCGCGATTACCAGGGCGATCTGTTCAGCGAGGGTGAATCGCCGCAACAGCAGATCAACTTCCTGCGCGACCGGATCAACGGCCGTTATGGCGACTTCTCCGTTGCACCCGCTTCCCTGCTCAACCGCTCACCCGCGCCGGACGTCATCGCGCCCGCCTGGCAGCCGGATGGACACCGCAAAACCGTCTGAAGGTCTCCTGTACTAAGCTCCTTGAATGCACGCAAAGCGGCAAAGGCAGACCAACCATGATCATCGACCATCTCGGACTCGCGGTCCGTAACGCGGAAAAGAGCAAACGGTTCTATACCCAGGCCCTGGCGCCGCTGGGGATCGGCCCGGTAATGGAATTCGAAGGCTGGTCGGGGTTCGGCAAAGCGGGCAAGCCGGAATTCTGGTTCGGCGAAGGTGATGTTGCGCAATCGCCCATGCACATCGCCTTCGCCGCCGACAACCGGCAGGCCGTGAGAAAATTCTACGAGGCCGCTCTGACAGCCGGGGCCAAGGACAACGGGCCGCCCGGCATTCGGGAGCATTATCATCCCAACTATTACGCCGCCTTCGTCATCGACCCGGACGGTCACAATATCGAGGCCGTCTGTCACAAGCCCGAATAACCGGCCAAACCATGCCCGTCAGCAACGATTACATCGAATACGTCAGAGAATTGTTCGAGGGGCTCGGCACGATTCGGACCCGACGCATGTTCGGTGGGGCGGGTGTATATTGCGACGACCTGTTTTTCGCCATCATCGTCGACGACGAACTCTTCCTGAAAACCGACGAAACCAATCTTCCCGACTATTTGGAATACGGTATGGAACCGTTTCGCTACACCAGCAAAAACGGCCGCACCGAAACCATGCGCTACTACCCGCTACCGGCCGACATCATGGAAGACAATGACGCATTACAGCTGTGGGCACGCAAGGCACTGGATGTCGCCCTGCGCGCCAAACGGAGCTGATATAGCGAGATAAAAAAACGGCGTTCTATACCACCTGATTATCAGGCCGTTTTATGCCGGTCGGGCAACACCGCCAGAATAATGAGGCCAAGCAGCGAGAACAGCCCCAGCAAGCCCCAGGCACCGTGGTAACCCTTGCCCTGTGCATAGTTCCAGCAGCCCCAAAGGAAGACCCCGATTCCCATCAGCAACATCAGCGAACCGAGCGCCGACATCCCGCTTCCCTGCATTTGCAGATATCGCCCAAAGACCTGCAAGACGATACCGACACCCACGCCGATGTTCGTATTCCTTTTTTGTTCAGCCAGCATGTTTCCCCTCCCCCTTATCGATATGTCGTTTCAATTACCCATAGCCACCCGCATATTCTTTGTTATTTCTGCCGCCCCAAATCAATGACCCGCTCTATACGCTGATCCGGAATGAGCCACATCAAGGCCACCAACACGTACAGTCCACCCGCAATCCATTGACTCAGAAAAGCGGAAGGAATCGCGACGGCATACAGGATAGGCGATATTTTTCCTTTAATGTCGTTTCCCACAGCCACCTTCAAAAGCGACCCTTCACCCTGATAGGCGATAATCCTGCCCTGCAGGATCCAGTAGGCAATGGAGGCCATCAGCAAAACCACACCGTAGAGGGCAGTCGGTGCCGGCGCGAAGTGATTCTCCCCCATCCATCCCGTCACGAACGAGATAAGCGACAGCCAGAACAGCAGATGCAGATTGGCCCACAG
>JARRKE010000106.1 GCA_037388465.1 Gammaproteobacteria bacterium | reverse complement strand
ACGTCGAGCACCGGAGCCAGGACGTCGACCACGGCCTGGAATTTTTTCCGGTAATGCTCCCGGTTTTCACGCACGTGATCCTCGTCGCGCCAGGCGGCGATGCTCGCGGTCTGCACCGGTAGCGACATGGAGCAGCCGTGATAGGTGCGGTAATGCAGGAACCTGCCCAGCACCTCGGCGTCGCCGGCCACGAATCCCGAACGCAGGCCCGGTGCATTGGAGCGCTTGGACAGGCTGTGGAACGCGACGCATCGGCGGTATTCGGTATTGCCCATGCGGGCCGCCGCGCCGAGCAGGCCCGGCGGGGGCTGATCCTCGATCGGATAGATCTCGCTGTAACACTCGTCCGAGGCGATGACGAAGTCATGCCGCTCGGCCAGCTCGATCAGGGTCTGCAACTGATCCTCGGGCATCACCGCGCCGGTCGGGTTGCCGGGCGAGCAGAGGTACAGCAGCTGGCAGCGGTCCCAGACGGCATCGTCCACGGCGTCAAGGTCGGGCAGAAAATCGTTGTCGGCCGTGCAGGACAGGTACACCGGTTCCGCGCCCGCCAGCAGGGCAGCCCCTTCGTAGATCTGGTAGAACGGGTTGGGCATCAGCACTAGCGGGTTGCGGCTGCGGTCGATCACGGCTTGGGCGAAACTGAACAGCGCCTCGCGGGTGCCGTTGACCGGCAGGACGTGGCGCGCGCCGGTCAGGGAGCCCGCCGGCAGATCGAAACGCCCGGACGCCCAATGGGCGATGGTTTCGCGCAGTTCTTCGCCTCCACTGGTGGTGGGGTAATTGGCCAGCCCGTGCAGATGGCTTAACAGGGCGTCGCTGATCAGATGCGGTGTGGGATGCTGCGGCTCACCGATCGAGAGTGCGATATGCTCCTGTTCCCCGGGCGGGGTCACATCCCCCTTGAGCGCCTGGAGTTTTTGAAACGGGTAGGGCTGGAGTCTGGCGAGATCCGGGTTCATGAGACGGCGGCTGTGGAAAAAGGCGCTAAGTATACAAGTTCCGCGAAGTTGAGTGAGAAGATGAGCGATAAACCGAACTTTCTGAGCCTGCTGCACGGCAGCGTGCTGGTCTCAGACACGGAGAAGGCCCTGGATTTCTACTGCGGCGTGCTGGGAATGGCGCTCGACACCTCACGACCGGACCTGTCATTCCCCGGGGCCTGGCTGCGGATCGGCGATCAGCAGATCCACCTGCTGGAGCTGCCGAACCCCGATCCGGTTGGCGGCCGCCCCGACCACGCGGGGCGGGACAGGCACCTGGCGCTGGCGGTCAGGGACCTGGCTGCGTTGCGTGCGGCGCTGGATGCCGCCGGCATTCCTTATACCGCCAGCCGCTCCGGGCGGGCGGCCCTGTTCTGCCGTGACCCGGACGGCAACGGGCTGGAGTTCGTTCAGGCCTGAGCCAAAGCCGAAAATCGCCCATTTTGAGCGTTCGAATTGGCCCGAGAGGCTTTCAGTGCGTTTCTGAGCGGATTTTGGATTTAGGACGAGGTCGTCCTATGTGGTAAAATCGGCAGCTTATCTCGCCATTCAGTGTCGTGTCGATGACAGAGTTTGCCAAGGAAGTCTTAACGGTCAATCTAGAAGACGAAATGCGTCAGTCCTATCTGGACTACGCGATGAGCGTCATCATCGGGCGAGCCCTGCCGGACGTCCGCGATGGCCTCAAGCCGGTTCACCGCCGCGTGCTCTATGCGATGAGCGAACTCGGCAACGATTGGAACAAACCCTACAAGAAGTCCGCCCGCGTCGTCGGTGACGTCATCGGTAAGTATCACCCCCACGGTGACACCGCCGTCTACGACACCATCGTGCGCATGGCCCAGCCGTTTTCCATGCGCTACATGCTGGTGGACGGGCAGGGCAACTTCGGTTCGGTCGACGGCGACGCCCCCGCCGCCATGCGTTACACAGAAGTGCGCATGGCCAGGATCGCCCATGAGCTCCTCGCCGACATCGACAAGGAAACCGTCGACTTCATCCCCAACTACGACGGTTCCGAACACGAACCGTCGGTGCTGCCGACCCGGCTGCCTAACCTGCTGATCAACGGTTCGGCGGGTATCGCGGTCGGTATGGCCACCAACATCCCGCCGCACAACCTGACCGAGACCGTCAATGCCTGCATTGCGCTGATCGACCAGCCCGAGATCGACATCAACGGCCTGATGCAGCATCTGCCCGGGCCGGATTTCCCCACCGCCGGCATTATCAACGGCGCGCGCGGCATCGTGGAGGCCTACAAGACCGGCCGCGGGCGCATCTACGTGCGGGCCCGTACCCACGTGGAGGAGGACCGGCACAGCGGCCGCGACGCCATCATCGTCACCGAGCTGCCCTATCAGGTGAACAAGGCGCGGCTGATGGAAAAGATCGCCGAACTGGTCAAGGACAAGAAGCTCGAGGGCATTGCCGAGCTACGCGACGAGTCCGACAAGGACGGCATGCGCATGGTCATCGAGATCAAGCGCGGCGAAAACGCCGACGTGATCCTGAACAACCTGTATCAGCACACCCAGATGCAGAGCGTGTTCGGCATCAACATGGTGGCGCTGATCGACGGGCAGCCGAGACTGCTGGACCTAAAGCAGGTGCTGGAAGCCTTCCTGCGCCACCGGCGCGAGGTGGTCACCCGCCGCACCCAGTACGAACTGCGCAAGGCGCGCGAGCGCGCCCACGTATTGGAAGGCCTGGCCATCGCCCTGGCCAACATCGACGAGGTCATCGCCCTCATCAAGGCCTCCAGCAATCCGGCCGAAGCCAAGCAGGGGCTGATGGCGCGCGGCTGGACGCCGGGCGTGGTCACCGAGATGCTGTCCCGCACCGGTGCAGAGGCATCCCGTCCCGAGGGCCTGGAGGCCGAGTTCGGCCTGCGCGACGATGCTTATTACCTCTCCGAGGCACAGGCCCAGGCGATCCTGGACCTGCGCCTGCATCGCCTGACCGGTCTGGAGCAGGACAAGATCGTTGGTGAGTACCGCGACCTGCTGGACAAGATCGACGACCTGCTCGACATCCTGTCCAACCCCGACCGGCTGATGCGCGTCATCCGCGACGAGCTGATCGAGATGCGCGATCAGTACGGCGACGCGCGCCGCACCGAGATCCTGACCAGCCACGAAGACCTGACCATCGAGGATCTCATCTCCGAGGAGGACGTCGTGGTCACGTTCTCGCACGCGGGCTACGCCAAGGCCCAGCCGCTGTCCGAATACCGCAGCCAGCGGCGCGGCGGGCGCGGCAAGGCGGCGACCACGGTCAAGGAAGAGGACTTCATCGACAAGCTCTTCATCGCCAACACGCATGACACGCTGCTGTGTTTCTCCAGCCACGGCAAGGTGTACTGGATCAAGGTTTACCAGCTGCCGCAGGCGGGGCGTTCCGCACGCGGCAAACCGATGGTGAACCTGCTGCCGCTGGTGGAAGGCGAGCGCATTCACGCCGTGCTGCCGATCCGCGAATTCGACACCGACGATTTCGTGTTGATGGCCACCTCCAGCGGTACGGTCAAGAAGACACCGTTGCGCGATTTCTCGCGCCCGCGTTCCAGCGGCATCATCGCCGTCGAACTGCGCGAGAAGGACCATCTCATCGGTGTCGATCTGACCAACGGCGAGTGCGACGTGCTGTTGTTCAGCGATGCCGGCAAGGCGGTGCGTTTCAATGAAGCCGAGGTTCGTCCCATGGGCCGCACTGCCTGCGGCGTGCGCGGCATCCGTCTCGCCGAGGACCAGGCGGCGATTTCGCTGATCGTGGACCGCGGCGGCGATATCCTGGTCGCCAGCGAGAACGGCTACGGCAAGCGCACCCCGGTGGACGATTTCCCCTGCCAGAAACGTGGCGGGCAGGGCGTGATCGCGATCCAGACCGGCGGCCGTAACGGCGCGCTGGTCGGTGCCATCCAGGTGGTGGAGGACGACGAGGCCATGCTGATCACGACCCATGGCACCCTGGTGCGTACGCCGGTGGAAGGCGTTTCGCGTATGGGGCGCAATACCCAGGGCGTGCGCCTGATCCGTCTGGATGAAAACGAAGCGCTGGTCGAGGTCGCGCGTATCGAATCCATCGCAGCCGATAACGAAGACACCGAAACGGAAGAAGATACAGAATGAACAGGGTCTACAATTTCAGCGCCGGCCCGGCCATGTTGCCCCAGGCCGTGCTCGAACAGGCGCAATCCGAAATGCTCGACTGGAACGGCAGCGGCATGTCGGTGATGGAGATGAGCCATCGCGGCAAGGAGTTCATGTCGATCGCCGAGGAGGCCGAGACTACGCTGCGCGAGGTACTGGCTATTCCCGCCAACTACAAGGTGCTGTTTCTGCAGGGCGGGGCCAGCGCGCAGTTTTCCATGGTGCCGCTCAATCTGCTGCGCGGCAAAACCAAGGCCGATTACGTCAACACCGGTTCTTGGTCCAAGAAGGCGATCGGCGAGGCGAAGCGCTATTGCGAGGTGAACGTCGCCGCCAGTTCCGAAGACGCGAACTTCACCATGGTGCCGGCCTTCGATACCTGGGCGCTGCAGGACGATGCCGCCTACGTACATTACACGCCCAACGAAACCATCGGCGGAGTCGAGTTCCACTGGGTGCCCGACACCGGCGCGGTGCCGCTGGTCGCCGACATGTCGTCCACCATTCTTTCGCGCCCCATCGACGTCAGTCGGTTCGGCGTGATTTATGCGGGTGCGCAGAAGAACATCGGTCCGGCGGGGCTGACGCTGGTGATCGTGCGCGAGGACCTGATCGGCGAAACGCTGCCGAACACCCCGACCATGTTCGATTACAGGATTCACGCCGACAACGATTCCATGTACAACACCCCGCCGACCTATGCCTGGTATCTGGCGGGGCTGGTATTCAAGTGGATCAAGGCGCAGGGCGGCCTGCCGGCCATGGCGGAGATCAACCAGCGCAAGGCGACCAAACTGTACGCGGCGATCGACGGTTCGGACTTTTACAGCAGCCCTGTCGACACCGCCTCCCGGTCGTGGATGAACGTGCCGTTCACTCTCGCCAACCCCGAGTTGGATGGGGAGTTCCTCGCCCAGGCGAAGGCCGCGGGCCTGGTCACCCTCAAGGGGCATCGCTCGGTCGGCGGCATGCGCGCCAGCATCTACAACGCCATGCCGGAAGCAGGCGTCGATGCACTGATCGCGTTCATGGACGATTTCGAAAAACGCCAGGGTTGAACGAGGTTCGAGGTTCGAACCCGGATTATTCGGCGATTGGGGCAAGACATGTTCAAGATACTTACCCTGAACAATATTTCGGTTAAGGGGCTGGAGCGTCTGCCGCGTGAAGAATACGAGGTGGCCTCAGAAATTTCGCACCCCGACGCCATCCTGCTGCGTTCCTACAACATGCATGAGATGGCGCTGCCCGATTCGCTCAAGGCGGTCGCCCGCGCCGGGGCCGGGGTCAACAACATTCCCGTCCAGCGTCTCAGCGATCTCGGCCTGCCGGTGTTCAACGCCCCCGGCGCCAATGCCAATGCGGTGAAGGAACTGGTCATCGC
>JARRKE010000105.1 GCA_037388465.1 Gammaproteobacteria bacterium | reverse complement strand
ACGGGATATACCCTGGTCAAATTGAATGCCGCATATGGAAACGTACAGTCGGCGGTCGCCACGCTGTCGGCTGCGCCCGATGTGCTTGCCGTGCAGCCGAATTTCATCTACCACGAACTGGCCACGCCCAACGATACGAACTATGGCCAGCAATGGGGACTGAGCAATTCCGGGCAAACCGTCACGAACGGGGATTATGCGACCAACAATCCCGGCACTTCGGGCGACGATATCGATGCCACCCAGGCGTGGGATCACATCACGGATTGTTCGAGCGTCACGGTGGCCGTGGTCGATACCGGCGTGAATTACACGCAGCAGGATCTGGCCGCCAACATGTGGAATGGCGGTACCAGTTATCCGAATCATGGTTACGATTTCGTGGATGGCGACAACGACCCCATGCCCGTGGGCGGTGCGGAACAGCATGGCACCCATGTGGCCGGCATCATCGGCGCAATCGGCAACAACAGCAATGGCGTGACGGGTGTATGCCAGAAGGCCAGCATCATGTCGGTGCGGGTGCTGGGGCCGGATGGAAGCGGCACGACGGCAAATGTCGTCAGTGGCGTCAATTTCGCGGTCGCGAACGGTGCCAAGGTCATCAATATGAGCCTGGGTGGTACCAGTTATGACGCGGCCTTCTCCAGTGCCATTACCAATGCGCAAAGTCATGGTGTGGTCGTCGTGGTCGCGGCCGGCAATGACAACCAGAACAATGACAGTACGCCGCATTACCCCTGTAATTATTCCCAGAGCAACCTGGTCTGCGTAGCGGCATTGGACCAGTCTTTCAGCCGCGCCAGCTTTTCCGACTACGGTGCGAGCAGCGTGGATGTAGGCGCGCCGGGTACCAATGTCCTCAGCACCTGGGGTGGACCGATCATTACTTCCGATTTCAGCGGCTGGAGTCTGTCGGGAGGATGGACACGGGATGCCACCACATACACTGTGCCGGTGCTGTACGACCCGGCGGACTATCCCTCGAGCAGCAGTGCCGGTTACGCCAATAATGCGAACGACATCGCATGGCAGACCTTCGACCTGAGCAGCACGGCATTACCCAGCGTGACGGCCGTAGCGTTGAATTATTACGTCTCGGTCCAGACCGAACTGAATCATGATTACTTTAATCTGGCATTCGATTCGACGGGCGTGGACCCTTTTGCCGGTACGGGAACCCAGTTGGAGCACGACTCGGGGACGGTAAGCCGGCCGGAAGCGATTTATGATCTCTCCGCTTGTCGCACAGCGACATGCGCCATCGGTTTTCAGCTGACCAGCGATGCGACGACCAACGGCCCCGGCGTGCTGGCCGCCTATTTCCAGATCGAAACCCTGCAGACCGGCGCGAACGTTTACCATGCCATCGATGGGACTTCGATGGCGACGCCGTTCGTGTCCGGTATCGCCGCCATGCTGTTCGCCTACAATCCCAACGACGATTATCACGACGTGGTCAACGCGATCCTGCACGGCGGCACCACCGTTTCCGCATTGAGCGGAATCACCACGACGGGGAAAGCGGTTAATGCAATGGGTTCGCTGGCCTATATCAGCCCACCCACGGGAGTGACTGCCACGGTGCAATGAAATCGAGCCGCTTCCTGCTTCTTCCTTCGGTCCTGCTGGGCGCGATGGCCATGGCCGCATGCGGCGCGGCACCGGCGAAACAAACGGCTGATGCACAGAGCGGTTCCGCTGCCGTCAGTGTGGAGCCGGTCGGTGAGCGGGTGCCGGGCGAATACATCGTGACGCTGGCGGCCGGTGCCGACGAGGCGGTGATCAGGACGGCGTACGGCGAGTTCGGTCTGGAATCGCTCAAGCCCCTGGGCGAACGCCGTTATCTTATGAAATTGCGCGATGATCCGGGTCCTGAGGCGGTGGTGAAGCGCGCCGGCTCATCCGCCGGTATCGAGGCGGTTCAACCCAACCTGATTTATCGCCTCAATCCTCCATCGCGCAGTCCGATGTTGCGCTGATGCGGCGGAATATCATACGGGTCATGATTCGGGTGCCGGCTCTTTGTGCCATACCGGCCTTAGCGCAATGAGTCCCAGCACGGGCCCGGGCAGCAGCAACCAGCCGACGTAGACCGTGATGTGCTGCCATTCGGTGGTCGCCAGCTCAATGGCGAGAATGGTCAGACCGAATCCAACGCTGTTCATCAGTGCCAGCGCACTGCCCAGGCGTTCCGGCGGGCAGGCCGAGGCCGCCAGCGCCGAGAACTGCGGCGAATCGGCCACCACGAAAAATCCCCATATCAACAGCAGCAGCAATAGCACGGCCGTGGGCAGTCCCTGGGCCAACGGATAGATCAGGCACAGGGTGGCCGAGCCCGCCAGGGCAAGGCTGGCGACCAGGCCGCTGCCCCAGCGATGACTGACCATGCCGCCGGCGATGCAGCCGATGCCCCCGGCCGCGAACACGCCGGCTGCGGCGAGATACACGCGTGCGCCCGATATGTCGTGTGCACCCCACAGCCCGATCAGGAGGGGTACCACCGCCCAGAAGGCGTACAGCTCCCACATGTGGCCAAAGTAGCCCAGCGCGGCGGCCCGAAAGCTCGGGATCTGGAAGGTTTGCAGCACGCCGCCCCATTGCAGGCGCCGCCCGACGGCATGATGCGGCCCCACGCCCAGCCAGCCCACGATGATCCCGGCCAGTACGGCCAGGGCGGATGCCGCAAACAGCACGCCACGCCAGGTGGGTGTCAGTTCCAGGCCGCGGATGAGATGCGGCAGGCCGGAGCCGAATACCAGCATGCCCACCAGCCAGCCCAGTACATGCCCCGCCTTTTCCGGCGCCCAGCTCACCACCAGCTTCATGCCGATGGGGTAGATGCCGGCCAGGGCCAGGCCGGTGAGAAACCGGAAGAACAGTCCGCTGGCCAGGCCGTCGCCCGCGAAGGCGAAAGCGGCGTTCGTAGCGGCGCCGATGAGCGCGCAGGCGGCGAAGATGCGGCTGGCCGGAAAGCGGTCCGCTAGGCCGGTGAGGGCCAGCACCAGGGTGCCGCTGATGAAGCCGAACTGCACGGCGCTGGTGAGATAGCCGAGCTCCACCTCCGTAATGCCCCAGGCCTGATGCAGGTTGTCGGCGACGGCGTTGACGCTGAACCACAGGGAAGTGCCGAGCAGCTCGGCGATTACGATCAGGGCAATGGCGAGGCGAGGTGACATGGATGGCTCTGGTGGGTGACAGGGATTATCGTCTAATCCTAGGCGAGATTTCAGCGCATGCACCCGATAGCCCGTTTTTTCAGCTGCAATACCGGGCTGCGGGATGCCGGCAAGGGAAAATGCCGGTAAAGTGGGTTCATAGAACAATTAATATAAAGATCGGTTTTGACGGGAGCGGTTGTGAGAGCGGGATACCTTTTTCTGCTGTTGATGATGTTATCGGTCGTGTCGCAGGCGGCACCGGTGGTGGAGCATATTCCCTTCATCAACGACGTACCCGCGTCACGGGATATCCCGCACCCCGACTGGTTCAAGAAGAGCTTTCTGGATCTGCGGGTGGACCTCAAGGATGCCCGCAAGGAAGGCAAGCAGGGCGTTATTGTCTATTTCGGACAGGAAAACTGCCCCTACTGCCTGGCCCTGATGAAGGAGAACTTCGGGCGTCCGGACATTACCCGCTACACGCGGGCACATTTCGATGTTATCGCCATCGACATCTGGGGCAGCCTGCCCGTGGTGCTGCCGGACGGGCGCAAGACCACCGAGCGCGAGTACGCCCTGCAGGAAAAGACCAATTTCACCCCTTCGCTGATCTTCTACGATCCTGACGGCAAGGTGGTGCTGCGCCTGCGCGGTTACTATCCGCCATACCGGTTCCGGGCGGCGCTGCACTACGTGGCGGAGGGATATTACAAACACGAATCGCTGCGCGATTACCTGGCCCGGGCGGAGAACACACCCAAGTTCGAACTCGGCGATCTGAATCAGGAAGACTTTTTCAGCCCCCCGCCGTACGCGCTGGATCGTTCGCATTTCCCGGCCAGCAAGCCGCTGGTGGTCTTTTTCGAACAACGTGACTGCCACGCCTGCGACATCCTGCACGGTGATCCTCTGCAGCACGAAAAGACCCGCGAACTGATGCAGGGCTTCGAGGCCGTACAGCTCGACATGTGGGCCGACACCCCGGTGCTGACCCCGGACGGCAGGCACGAGACCGCCAAGTCCTGGGCCTCGCGGCTCGGCATCTTCTATGCGCCGACGCTGGTGTTCTTCGACGAAAAGGGCAAAGAGATCATCCGCATCGATTCCGTGGTCGGTCTTTACCGTTTGCAGGGCGTGCTGCAGTACGTGCTGGAGAAGGGCTATCTTGAGTATCCGACCTATCAGAAATGGCGCCAGCAGCAGCGCGCCGAGGTGCCGGAACCGCCTGCGCTTTAGCCGGTCCAGCGCGATTCGGACGTTCCCGATTGTGCCGTGAGCGGGCGCAATCCCCGCATTTGCGTTGTCTACCTGTTGTATCCGAGGTCAATCGGGAGGCATAGCCATGCAACTCAAGGGTTCCTGTCATTGCGGCGCGGTGCGCTTCGCCGTGCATTCGCGTCATCCTTATCCGTTCAACCTTTGTTACTGCTCGATCTGCCGCAAGACTGCCGGTGGCGGCGGGTACGCCATCAATCTCGGGGCGGACTACGACACCCTGCAGGTGGAGGGCATGGAGTCGGTCAGCGAGTATCAGCCGAGAATCACCGACGAGCGCACGGGCGAGTCGCGGCTCGATCCGGGGCGGCGCTATTTCTGTAAACACTGCGGCAGCGCCCTGTGGGCCTGGGACCCGCGCTGGCCGGAGCTGGTGCATCCGCATGCCTCGGCGATCGACAGCGGCCTGCCGGTACCACCCGAACGCACCCACATGATGCTGGGCTCCAAGGCCGGCTGGGTGGAGGTGCAGGCGGGGCCGCACGATCAATTGTTCGACGAATACCCCGAGGAATCGCTGGCCGAATGGCACCAGCGGTTGGGTCTGGAAGACAACGACTAGGAGATGACGCGTATGGAAGTCAGGTTGGCGGAGTCCGATGCCGAGATCGCCGCATGCTATCCCGTGATGCACGAACTGCGCCCCCACATCGCAGAAGAGACCTTCGTTCCCCGCGTGCGCTCCCAGATGCAGTCCGGCTACCGGTTGGCCTATGCGCAGGCCGATGCAGGGCCCGTGGGCGTCGCGGGCTTCCGTACCAACGAGAGCCTGTCCTGGGGGCGGTTCCTGTATGTGGATGATCTGGTCGTGCTGCCTGCCGTTCGTTCCCAGGGCGTCGGCGCGGCTCTGCTGTCCTGGTTGCAGGGTTATGCGGCCAGAACCGGGTGCGGCGAGCTGCATCTGGACTCCGGCATGCAGCGGGTCGATGCCCACCGTTTTTACGACCGGCAGGGGATGGAGCGCATCGGGCTGCATTTCCGCAGCCGGGTTGCTCAGCCCGGCGCCGATGCCTGATTCAGGTGGCCGGCGCACCACGATCAGGCGCGTTTTCCCGGTCATGCCTTCTCCTGGTGCGGGCTGAAAACACCCAATTTCAAGTTTTTTTAATGAAAATCAAACAGTTAAGAAATGGCACGCATCCTGCAACAACTAGGGTGAGTTCAATGTGAACTC
>JARRKE010000104.1 GCA_037388465.1 Gammaproteobacteria bacterium | reverse complement strand
AGCTCGGTCCAGGCGGAGCCGTAGTTGTAGACCAGGCGCATCAGGGTCTGCGAGGGGCGCGCATAGCGCCAGTATACGTAGGCCTTGTCGAGCATGATGACGATCATGACGACGGCCAGAAACAAAAGCGGATAGATCAGCGGCCCGCCGAATTGCAGCGTGTGCCAGGATTCGAATAGATCATGCATAACGATGTTCCACCGGAAGTAAAAGGAAACAACAACGGTGCCGGTGGCGGGCTGACAGATTCAGTCTCGGGAAGCGGTCCCCCAGCCCTCCCCAGCGGCCGACGTTCGTTGAACGACGTCTTGGTTAAGACAATGAATCGCGCAAAACATTCGCGCGGAGGATTCAGGCCTCGTCGGACGGGGGTTCGCTGACCAGCGGCACGAAGGCCACGGGCAGCAGGTTCCGGGTCTCGGTGGTGCCGTCCTCCGCCTTGGTGAGCAACACCAGTTCCTGGTGGCTGTAGGGCCGCCCCACGGGGATGACCATGCGTCCGCCCGGCTTGAGCTGGTCGATCAGGGACTGCGGGATGTAGGGCGCGGCCGCGGTGACGATGATGCGGTCGAAGGGCGCTTTTTCGATCCAGCCCAGGTAGCCATTGCTGTGCCGTACCTCGACATTGCCGTACCCCAGCCGGGCGAGCCGCTCGCTCGCGGACTGCGCCAGTTCCGCGACGTATTCGATGCTGTAGACCTGATGCGCCAGGCGCGTGAGTACCGCCGCCTGATATCCCGAGCCGGTGCCGACCTCCAGCACCACGCAGTCCGGCGTGATGTCCAGCACATCGGTCATCAGGGCGACGATATAGGGCTGGGAGATGGTCTGCCCGTAGCCGATGGGCAGCGGGCCGTTGTCGTAGGCGAGGAAGCGCGACCCCTCGGGCACGAACTCCTCCCGCGGCACCTCGCCCAGCGCATGCATCACCCGGTCGGCGAACTTCCTGCGCCCGGTATAGCTGGCCGTCGCACGCGCCTCGGCGTCGATCTCCTTGAGCAGATCTTTGAGTTCGCGCTTCATGTCCGTGGTCGGTGCGCGCCGCTCAGGTGCCTTCCTGCCAGGAAGTCAGGTAATGCTGCTGCTCATCGGTGAGCGTGTCGATCTCGATCCGCATGGCCTCGAGCTTCAGCCGCGCCACCTCGGCGTCGATGTCGGCCGGCACGGTGTGCACGTCGTTCGCCAACCGCCCGTGATTCTCCACCATATACACCGCACTCAGCACCTGATTCGAGAAACTCATGTCCATCACCGCGGACGGATGCCCCTCCGCCGCGGCCAGGTTGACCAGCCGCCCCTCGGCCAGCAGGCGCAGGATGCGCCCGTCGGTCAGCGTGTATTCGTCCACGTGCTGACGCGGGCTCGACTTGGAAACGCTCATCTCCTCCAAAGCGGGGATATTGATCTCCACGTTGAAATGCCCGGCGTTGGCCAGCACGCAACCGTCCTTCATCACCGCCATGTGCGCCTCGTCCACGGCGTGCTTGTCGCCGGTGACGGTGAGGATGAAGTCGGACTGGCGGGCGGCCTCCAGCAGCGGCATGACGCGGTAGCCGTCCATCGTCGCCTCCAACGCCCGCAACGGATCGACCTCGCAGACGATCACGTGTGCACCGTGGCCGCTGGCGCGCATGGCCACGCCGCGCCCACACCAGCCGTAGCCCACCACCGTGAAGGTCTTGCCTGCCAGCAGGATGTTGGTGGCGCGGATGATGCCGTCCAGCGCGCTCTGGCCGGTGCCGTAGCGGTTGTCGAAAAAGTGCTTGGTCATGGCGTCGTTGACCGCCACGATGGGGAACCGCAGCGCCTTGTCCCCGGCCATGGCGCGCAAGCGGATGACGCCGGTGGTGGTCTCCTCGGTGCCGCCGATCAGCTCCGTGAGCAGGTCGGTGCGGGTCTTGTGCAGTTCGCTGACCAGGTCGGCCCCGTCGTCCATGGTGAGCATCGGGCGGTGGTCCAGCGCGGCCTGGATGTGCCGGTAATAGGTCTCGGTGGATTCGCCGCAGATGGCGAAGACGGGGATTTCGTAGCGCTCCACCAGGGCGGCGGCGACGTCATCCTGGGTACTCAGGGGATTGCTGGCGCACAGCACCACATCCGCACCGGCGGCCTTGAGGATGCGCGCCAGGTTCGCCGTCTCGGTGGTAATGTGCAGGCAGCCGCTCAGGCGCACGCCCGCCAAGGGGCGCTGTTCCGCCATGCGCGCCTGCAGGGCGCGGATGACCGGCATTTCCTTCAGCGCCCACTCGATACGCGCCACACCCTGGTCGGCAAGCGCCGGATCCTTGATATCGGACATTTCAACTCCCTGCGGTTTGCACGTTGGCCGGTGTTGTCACACCATAATAAAGATACTGAACTTTTTTCAGTCGTTGGCAACCAATCCCTGCCGAATCGCTCGTCGATCTGCGACAATCCCTGCGACCGACCCTAATCCCCGAGTTTTCCGCATGTCCAAAGACAAAGGCGCCCATCCCGTTCGCCGCAAGATCGTGGTCCTGTTGCTGTTCCTGCTCGGTATGACGAGCGGCGTCCTCGTGGACCGCGTATTCCTGGCCGGCATCATTCCCGGCGGCCTGGTTTCCGCCAACGCCGTATACGACTTCCGGCTCATGGCACTGGCCTGGAACCTGATCGAATCCCGCTATGTGGACCAACAGTCGATCAAGCCCAGGCAGATGACCTACGGCGCCATCAGCGGCATGGTCGATGCGCTGGGCGATACCGGGCACAGCGGATTCCTGACCCCGAAAATGGTCAAGCTGTCGCAGGACATCACCACCGGCAACTTCGCCGGCATCGGCGCGGAGATCGGCGTCAAGCACGGACACGTGGTGATCATCTCGCCCATCGACGACACGCCGGCCAGCCGCGCCGGCCTGAAACCCGGTGACGCGATCCTGAAAGTGGACAACAAACCGGTGGGCAACCTGCCCCTGGCCGACGTGGTGGCGCGCATCCGCGGGCCGGCCGGCAAACCGGTGACCCTGGACATCCTGTCGCCCAAGGCGGAGATGCCGCACGAGGTCACCATCGTACGCGCGGAAATCCCCATCGACACGGTGCACTGGCACATGGTGCCCGGCACGCACATCGCCGACCTGCGTATCAGCAGCTTCTCCAAGGGCACCACCAATGCCCTGGCCAAGGCCCTGTCGGAGGCCAAACAACACGGTGCGCGGGCCGTCATCCTCGATCTGCGCAACGACCCCGGCGGCCTGCTCACCGAGGCGATTGGCGTGGCCAGCCTGTTCATGGACAAGGGCGACGTGCTCAAGGAACGCGACCGGGCCGGCAAGGTGCAGGCCATTCCCGTGGAACCCAACCTGCAGCGCTGGGCCGGCCCCGTCGCCGTGCTGGTGAACGGCGGCACGGCCAGCGCCGCGGAAATCGTCTCCGGCGCCCTGCGCGACAACCGCAACGCGCCGCTGATCGGTGAAAAGACCTTCGGCACCGGGACGGTGCTGCAGGAATTCAGCATGCCCGACGGTTCGGCCGTGCTGCTGGCGGTACGCGAATGGCTCACACCGAACGGCGAGAGTTTCTGGCACAAGGGACTCGTGCCGACGCAGAAGATCGCACTGGGCAACGGTGTCATACCTTTGCACCCGAACGACCTGAAGCACATGACGCCCGCCAAGCTGCGCGCCAGTCACGACAAACAGCTGCTGGCAGCAGTCAAACGCCTGCAATCCATGAAGCCGCATTACCTTACGGCGGCTGAAAAATAACCTGTCCCAAAAGGAAGGCCGCCGGCAGGGCGCCGGCGGCCCCGCCTTGATCAAGGCCTGCCGAGTCTGGTCTTTATGTTCTGCTCCAGATCCTTGAGACCTTTCTGAACGGTGTCCGCCCAGTCGCTGGAAGTGACGAACTGGTAGCTGTTCTCGCTGTTGCCGGCCACGTCCGCGCCGTCGGTGAAGCCACGAACCGGCCCCTGGATGTTGACCAGGCTCTGGAAGTGCACCTTGACCGCCCAGAATCCCGGCTGGAACCAGGCCCAGAACCGGGAAATCCTGGCGTTGATCGGCGCCGCGGCGCCATAACCGGGATCGTTCGGCCCCAACACCCGGTAACCCGCATCGCGGAATGCCCGGGTGATGGCCTGCTGGGTGAGCTGCGCCACCGTCTGGCCTTCCGGCAACAGGACATCCCCCAGCGCCTTGCCGTATCCGCCACGCTTGCGGGCAAAGGCACGGGCGGTAATGGCGGGATTACGGATATCGTCCGGATTCATCAGTGAAGGCGTGGAAGGATGTGACGGATTCGCCTGGAACTCGCGCTGATCCTGAACCGAAACGATTTTCACGGCGGGACCGGTGGCCGGATTGGCGCCTTCTTCCGCCTGCATGCTCACCACGTCCCGACCCGTGGCACAGCCATTGAGCGCCGCCAGTGCAAACAACAGTGCCAGAGCGCCCAGAACACCGGACGTGCGTCTGGCGAGATTCCCCATCAAGACATTCATATTTTCTCTCCTTGGAAGATTGTTGTATTACACGCCGCGTTGTCGTCACGGTGCGCCTGCTGGTTGTCTACCGTCCCGGACATGTAAACCGCGGCACGAAAACTATAACCCCACTCCCTGAAGGGATGCAGCGCCGGCCTCAGGCCCGGACCACAATCACCGTAAAATCAGCGGGTTAGAAATTCCTGTTTCATCATGTTAGGGTGAAAAAGAAACCAGCACCGAACAACCGGTTGAATGCATTTATCGCGCACACTCAGCGCAGCCCTTTTTCCTCTTTTCTCAATTCCCCGCGGCCTCGGTCGGCGAGGGGTGGTGGTTCTTGCTGCATGGGCCATTTTCGCGCTGCTCCCCGGCGGCGCGGCCGCCTCACAGCCGACGCCCCGGCTGATCGCCAGCACCACCGAAGCCACCGCCGGCTACTTCAAACTGAGCTGGCGCCCCGAGAAACCGCAGGACGAAGACTTTGTGCTGCAAAAATCCGCCACCCCCGATTTCCAGGACGCGCACACCATCTATAACGGGCCCGACACGGCCCGCTTCATCAGCGGTCTGAAAAACGGGGATTACTACTTCCGCATCCAGGCCGTCGCCAAGAACAGCCCGCCCTCCGCCTGGAGCAAGCCGGTGCACATCGAGGTGAACCATCACTCGCTCGAGCGTGCCTTCGCCTTCTTCGGCGTCGGAGGGACCGTCTTCTTCGCGACCCTGGGCACCATCCTCATCGGCACACGGCGCAGCGCGCGCGAACAGGACGAAGGTTCATGAGCGAGGAGGAGCTTCATATCAATATGGAGCGCCTGCGTACGGACATCGAAACCCTCGCCAGCATCGGCCGCCGCGAGGACCTCGGCATCTACCGCATGGCCTTCTCGCCGGACGACATCGCGGGCCGGGAATGGCTCAAGCAACGCATCCACGACGCCGGCCTGGACGTGTACGTCGACGGGGCGGCAAACATCTTTGCGCGCCTGGGCTATGACGGGGAACGCCCCAGCGTGATGACCGGCTCCCACATAGACTGACCGACGCCATGGCGGCGCACGGCCTGGATGCCATGGCGGCGCTGCAGGCGGCGCGCCGTCCCGCCAGCATCCACGCCTTCGTGGAACTGCATATCGAACAGGGCCCGGTGCTGCATCGTCAGGGCATACGCATCGGCGTGGTCGACGCCATCGCCGGCCTGTTCAAATGGAACGTGCGGCTGATCGGCGCCGCCAACCACGCGGGCACCACGCCCATGGATCTGCGCCGCGACGCCTTTCAGGGCCTGGCCGAGTTCGCCGGCGAGATCCCGCGCATTCTCGAGGAACACGGCAGCCGGCGCAGCGTCGCCACCATCGGCCGGGTGGATATCGCCCCCGGCGCGGCCAACGTGGTGCCCGGACGGGTGGAATTCTCGCTTGAGGTGCGCGATACCGACAGCGACACCCTGACGGACCTGAGCGGTGCCTATCGGCGCGCCCTGTCGGCCATCGCCCGGCGCCGCGACCTGATGTTCGAATTCGAGGTACTCTCCGAGATCACACCGGTGAAATGCGACAGCGGTATCGTGGCAACCGTCGACGAGGCCGCCCGCGCATTGAACGTCGACACCCTGCGCATGCCCAGCGGCGCCGCCCACGACACCCAGATCATGGCGGGACTTACCCGCGCCGGCATGATCTTCGTCCCCAGTAAGGACGGGCGCAGCCACTCCCCGGACGAGTGGACCGCCTGGGAAGATATCGAGTGCGGCGCCAACGTGCTGCTCAACACGCTCAAGCGCCTGGCCAACTGATTTTCCTCCCGAGACCACACCCATGAGCCAGACCAGCGATCAGGACAATGCATATCTGAATATCGATCCGCTGCGCGAGACCTACCGCGAGGCGGTCACCGAAGCACCCGCCGTCCGGCGTTCCATCGAGCAGCACACCACGGCGTTGCTGTGCATCGATATGCAGTACCTGGATGCGGCGCGCGGTCACGGCGTGTTTGCCGATTCGGCAAACTCCGGCATCCCCGAAGAGGCGCAGGAGTATTACTTCGACCGCCTCGAGAACCTGGTCCTGCCCAACGTGCGCCGGCTGCAGGAGGCCTTTCGCACCAATGGCATGGAAGTCATCCACACCCGCATCCAGTCGCTGACCATGGACGGCCGCGACCGCGGCCCCGGGCACAAGCGCCTGGGGCTGCATGCCGCACCCGGCTCCAAGGAAGCCGAATTCCTGCCGGAAGTCGCCCCCGTCGGGGACGAGATCGTCCTCAACAAGACGGCGAGCGGCGTGTTCAACTCCACCAATCTCGAATACATCCTCCGCAATCTCGACATCAAGGCCCTGTTCGTGGTCGGCGTGTACAGCAACGAATGCGTTTCCACCGCCATTCGCGACGCCTGCGATCTCGGTTTTTTCGTCACCCTCATCGGCGACGCCTGCGCCACGGTGACGCCCGAACTGCAGACGGCCACCATCACCACCATGACCGACCGCTACGCCCGCGTCCTGTCCACCGAAGAGGCCCTTGGAGAACTCAAAAGGCTCGCCTGATATGAACCACCTCAACAGCGCCGTACTCAATCCCGATATCGCCTGGGCCATCCTGGCCGGCTTCAGCGTGCTCTGGATCGCCATCGGCTGGTACCTGGGCCGCAAACCCATGGATCTGGACGGCTACATGCTGGCCGGCCGCAGCGTGGGCCTGGCCCTGGCCGTGGCCACGGCAATGGCCACCTGGGTCACCAGCAACACCACCATGGCCGCGCCGCAACTCGCCCTGCAGCTTGGGGTGTGGGGCATGGTGGGTTACTCGCTGGGCTCGGTCGGGCTGCTGCTGTTCGCGCCGCTGGCCAAACGCATCCGCATCCTGATGCCCAACGCCTACACCAGCGGCGACTTCATGCGCCTGCGCTACGGCAAGGGCTCATGGCGGGTCTTTCTGGTGATCTCGCTGGTGTACGGCTTCGGCTGGCTGATCACCCTGGGCATGGCCGGCGGCATCCTGATCGAGGCCCTGTCCGGCATCGACTACCGCATCGGCATGACCATCATCCTGGCGATCTGCGTGGCCTATACTCTGCTGGGTGGCCTGCGCGCCGTGATCGGCACCGACTTCATCCAGACGCTGCTGATCCTGTTCGGTGTGATACTGCTGGCCTGGTTCGCCATCGACAAGGTCGGATTCACACAGATCCACGACACCGTATTGGCACAGCGCCCCGAACTGCTCAACCTGTTGCTACCGGCCGCCATCATGTTCCTGTTCAACAACCTGCTGTTCGGGGTCGGCGAAATCTTCCACTCCAATGTGTGGTGGAGCCGCGCCTTCGCCTTCGGCGACGGCGTGGGCTTCAAGGCGTATCTCATCGCCGGCCTGATGTGGGCGCCCATTCCCATCGTCGCCGGGTTCGTCGCGCTCACCGTACCCGCGCTGCACCTCAACGTACCGGCCGCCGACATGGTGGGCCCGATGGTCGCCGCCAAGCTGCTCGGCGTCACCGGCGCCATTCTGGTCTTCATCGTGGTGTTCGCGGCGCTGGCGTCCAGCCTCGACTCGCTGCTGGCAGCCACCTCCGACCTCATCACCCAGGACATCTACAAGGGGCACATGCGACCCGACGCCTCGCACCGCGAGTTGCGCAACGCCGCCAAGATCATCGTACTGCTGCTCGGCGGCATGACCTGGCTGCTGTGCCTGCCCAGGCTCGCCAGCCTGGCCGCCCTGCTCAACTTCATGGGCGCGTTCGTCGCCAGCACCATCTGGCCGATCGTGGCCGGCCTGTACTGGAAGCGCGCCAACGCGACGGGCGCGATGCTGGCCATGGTGCTCGGCACGGGGCTGGGCCTCGCCGCCTATTTCGAAATCGGCTTCTACGTGGCCGCGCTGGTGTCCGCCGCCGTCTCGATGAGCATCGTGGTGATCAGCACCTGGCTGTGGCCGCAGTCCTTCGCCTGGCACACCCTGGATGAAACCAACGCGCTGGAGGCAAACGCATGATTCTTTCTGCATCCGCATTCGGCACCATCGTCACCGTGGCACTGGCCGTTACCGTGCTGGCGCCACTCATTCTCATCGCGCTGTTCATCATCGACTGGCGGAGAAAACGATTGTGGTAAAGGAACTCGACCCCCTGCTGCAGGAACCGGTCCAGGCCACCGACTGGACCTCGGGCATTGAGCGCCCGAACATCCTCCTCGACGCCATCACCGAGGACCCCGAACCGCTGCTGAATCTCGCCAGCCGGCACATCGTGAGCGCGCGCGTCTTCGACCGCGAGAACATGATGCAGCTGGTGCGCCTCGCCGCGCATTACGAGACCAGCCCGACCTTCATGCCGCTGCCGTTGAGCGGCAAGATCCTGATCAACGCCTTTTACGAGCCGAGCACGCGCACGCGGCTGTCCTTCGAGAGTGCCTGGCACCGGCTCGGCGGCGACGTGATGAGCATCACCGACCCCTCCACCACCGGCATCGCCAAGGGCGAATCGCTGGCCGACGTGGCGGAGATGTTCAACCACTACGGCGACATCGTGGTGCTGCGCGACTCCAACGAAACGGCGGTGATGGACATGCTCGGCGCGCTGCGCATCCCCATCATCAACGCCGGCAACGGCATCGACGAGCATCCCACCCAGGCGCTGGCCGACATCTATGCCATCTTCAAATGGCGGCCGGAGCTGATGCAGCCTTCGATACCGGCCGAGCAGCGCATCCGCATCGGCATCATCGGCGTGCCCGGACGCATGCGCACGGTGCGCAGCCTGCTGCTGCTGCTGGCCCGCTTCCCGGCCGCCATCGAGGAGGTGGTGATCATCAGCGACGTCGACGATGCCTTCGACGATGGTCAGCGCGAGGAACTGGAAAGCAGCGGCCTCACCCTGCGGGTCAGCCGTTCGCTGGACAAGGAACTCCCGGAACTCGACGTGGTGTACATCAACTCCATCGCCTGGGTCGGCGACACCTACGAAAAACTCGGTGCACACCTGCGCCTGTCGAGCGAATCACCGCTCAAACCCGGCAGCATCATTCTTCACCCCCTGGCACGCGGCGCCGAGCTCGCCACCGACCTGGACGACACCGAGCACAACTGGTACTTCGCCCAGGCCCGCGGCGCGGTCTTCATCCGCATGGCCCTGCTCACCACCGTGGTCCACCGCATCCACCGGGTGCTGGATACACCGGAGGACCAGCCGGCCTGAGGCCGCTGTCCCCTCACGGTTCAACCGACCGCCTTATCCCCCGTTTATCCGCCCAACCATAACGCAGAGGTATTTCGTTCATGTGTGGCATCGCTGGTTATATGCACGCCGATCCCAAACGTCCCGTCGACCGCAGCACGCTGGTCGCCATGGCCGCCATTCAGTATCACCGGGGGCCGGACGGATTCGGGGTGGAAACCATTGACGACCGCGGCCTGGGTTTTGCCCATGCACGGCTTTCCATCATCGACCTGAACGAGGACCGCGGACGCCAGCCGTTCCGCTCGGCGGACGACAACCTGCTGCTCGCGGCCAACGGCGAGCTGTACGACTACAAGCGCATTCGCACCGACCTCACCTCGCGCGGCGCGAAGTTCAAGACCAAGAGCGATTCCGAACTGGTGCTGCACCTGTACGAGCGCTTCGGTCTGGAAGACACCCTGCCGTACCTGCGCGGCGAATTCGGCATCGCCCTGTACGACAAGGCGCGTGACCGGCTGATGCTGATCCGCGACCGGTTCGGCGTCAAACCGCTGTACTGGGCCGAGGTCGACGGCACCTTCGTATTCGGCTCGGAGCTCAAGGTGCTGTTCGCCCATCCCGAGGTGCCGCGCCGCTTCAGCGCCAGGGGGCTGTACCACCAGCTCATGCAGACCGTGGTGCCGGGCACCACCGCCTTCGACGGCATCAACCAGGTCAAGCCCGGGCACGTGGTGATCGTCGAGCGCCGCCACGGCAAGTTCGAGATCAAGCAGGAACGCTACTGGGACATGGATTTCCCGCTGATGAGCGAGCGCAAGGACGACAAGCCGGAGTCGTACTACATCGAGGGCGTGCGCGAGCAGCTGATGGAAGCGGTGCAGCTGCGCCTCGAGGCCGACGTGCCGGTCGCCTGCTATCTCTCCGGCGGCATCGATTCCTGCATCACCCTGGGGCTGTCCGCCGCCAGCCAGCAGTCGCCGGTCAAGGCCTTCACCATCGGCTTCGACGACGCGGATTACGACGAGCGAAGCGGTCGGCGCCGACCAGGACATCATGATGCTGGAGGCCGCCCACCTGTACGACAACTTCGTCGAGACCCTGTGGCACACCGAGCGCACCATCTACAACACGCTGGGCGTGGCCAAGCTGCTGATGAGCCGGCACGTGAACAAGGCGGGCTACAAGGTGGTGGTCACCGGCGAGGGCTCGGACGAACTGTTCTCCGGCTATCCGGCCTTCCGCCGCGACATGTTCCTGCACGGCCTCGACACCCTGTCCGACGCCGAGCGCGCGAGCTGGGAACAACTGCTCGCCGAGAGCAACCAGCTGTTCCGCGGCGCCATGCTGGCCGAGGAGGAACTGCACGACCCGGCGCTGGACGCCCTGGTCGGGTTCACTCCCTCCTGCCTGCAGCCCGGGCTCGCCGCCGGCACGCGCGTGCCGGCACTGATGCATCCCAAGCTGCGCGACGAGGTCGACGGCTACGAGCCGGGCCGCGCCATCGCCGACGCCCTGGACGGCAGCATGCTGGAAGGCCGCCATCCGTTGGACAAGGCCCAGTACGTCTGGATCAAGACCATGCTGGAAGGGCAGATCCTCACCTGGGGCGGCGACCGCGTGGACATGGCCAACTCCATGGAGGCGCGCCCGCCGTTCCTCGACCACCATCTGGCCGAGTTCGCCACCCAGCTGCCACCCTCCATGCGCATCAAGGGCCGTACCGAAAAGTACGTTCTGCGCGAGGCCATGAAGGGCCTGCTGCCCAAGGTGCTGTACGAGCGCGAGAAGTTCGCCTTCATGGCGCCGCCCGCCCACACCGACCCCAAGAAATGGGCTGCGCTCAAGGCGCTGGCCGACGAGTTCCTGTCCCGCGAAGCCGTCGAGGCCGCCGGGCTGCTGGACTACGACGGCGTGCAGGCGGTCTTCGCCCTGCACGAGGCGGAAGACACCTCCGCCTCCACCCAGGTGCAGCTCGATGCCGTCATCAACCACATGATCGGCGTGCAGGTGCTGCATCATCACTTCGTCGCCACCGACGTGCCCAAACTGGCGCGCGAACGCGCCGCAGAGCTGGGCTGGGCCGCCTGAGCTGACCGCCCACGGGACGGAGACATTAACAGGCCGTTGTGGTCGCTCAGGCGAGTGCGAGAGAAGGAAAAATCGGGCAAGAAAGCGCAGTTTACTTAGATGTAAACGAGCATTTCGAGCACGATTTTGACGCCCGATCGTGCCGCATGAGTAGACCACAACGGCCTGTTAGCCCGCTGGCACCACACTTGCAGGTACAGCGGGCATGAGCCACCAACCCCACAGCGTCATCTTCACCGACCTCGACCACACCCTGCTCGACGGGCGTGGCACGCCGGGCATTGCAGGGCCCGTCATCCGCATGCTGGCGAAACGCGGCATCCCGGTGGTCCCCACCACCAGCAAGACCGCCGCCGAGGTCGCCGCGCTAATGCGCACTCATTTGGTGCATGGGCCCGCCGTGGTCGAAAACGGGGTGGCGATCTGCCTGCCGGCCTTCAACAACCACTGGCGCACCGAACACCTCACCCACTGGCGCTACCCGCGCATCCGCGCCGTGCTGCACAAGCTGGCGCACAAGCTCGGGGTCCGGTTCAGCGGTTTCGGGGACTGGGGACTGGACGAGATCGCGCGCCTCACCGGACTGACCCGCCTGCAGGCCCTCAACGCCCGCCGCCGCGAGGCCAGTGAACCGATCCGCGCCGACAATCCCGCACCGCTGCTGCAAGCCCTGGCCGACCACGGCCTGCAGGGCGTTCAGGGTGGACGCTTCATTTCGGTGCAGCCGCAGGGCGTGGACAAGGGCAGCGGCGCCCGAGCCCTGCTCAAGGCCATGCGCCCGGTCTGGGGACATCCGCGCGTGATCGCGCTGGGCGACGCCCCCAACGACATCGGCCTGCTGAACATGGCCGACCATGCGGCCTGCCTGCCCGGCCCACACCCGGTAC
>JARRKE010000103.1 GCA_037388465.1 Gammaproteobacteria bacterium | reverse complement strand
GCCCTGGGGCTGGGCGGCGTGGTGGCGTTCGTCACGGGATCCGTGATATTGCTCGACGAAGGAAATCTGGGTATTTCCCTGCCCCTGATCATCGGTACGGCACTGCTCTCGGTCGGATTTTTCCTGTGGGTGATGGGACGCATGCTGCGCTTCCGCCGCCGCCGGGCCGTGACCGGCCGCGAGGAACTGCTCGATGCCGTCGCCGAGGCCATGGAGGATTTCGAGCGCGAGGGCAGGGTACGCGTGCACAGCGAATCCTGGCGCGCCGTCACCGACAAGCCGGTGCACAAAGGGCAGAAGCTGCGCATCCGAAACATGAGGGGCCTCGTATTAGAGGTTACCCCCGACAATCAATCCGTCATTGAGGGAGGACACTGAGATGGGCTTCATTATCCTGGCGGTTATCGTTCTCGGCCTGCTGTTCCTGACGTTCAAGATCGTGCCGGAATATCAGCGGCTGGTGGTGTTCTTCCTGGGACGGTTCCAGGTGGTCAAAGGACCCGGTCTGCGCATCATCGTGCCGGGGATTCAACAGATGGTTCGCGTCGACCTGCGCGTGGTCACCATGGACGTGCCCAGCCAGGACGTGATCTCCCGCGACAACGTCACGGTGCGCGTCAACGCCGTGGTCTATTTCCGCGTCGTCGATCCCGAAAAGGCGATCATTCAGGTCGAGGATTATTACTCCGCCACCAGCCAGCTGGCCCAGACCACCCTGCGTTCCGTCCTCGGTCAGCACGAGCTGGACGAGATGCTGGCCGAACGTGAAAGGCTGAATCTCGACATCCAGAACATCCTCGATTCCCAGACAGACGCCTGGGGCATCAAGGTGGCGAACGTGGAGATCAAGCACGTGGACCTGGACGAGAGCATGGTGCGCGCCATCGCCCGTCAGGCGGAGGCCGAGCGCGAACGGCGCGCCAAGGTCATCCATGCCGAGGGTGAATTCCAGGCCGCCGAAAAGCTCCTGCAGGCCTCCAACATCATTGCCCAGAATCCCCAGGCCCTGCAGCTGCGCTACCTGCAGACCCTGAACGACATCGCCGGCGACAAGACATCCACGGTCGTGTTTCCTGTACCATTGGACATGATGCGCGCCTTCTTCCGTAAGGCCGTGCGCGAAGCCACGAGCGACAATCCCGAATAGTTGACCCCTTTTAGCGAGCAGTAACCGCGATGATTCCCAAGAAGTCTGTTTTGCACGGCCTGCGGGCCGTGGCGGCCGGCGTGGTGCTGGCCTTCCCGGTCATGGCCGGTGCGGCCGGTCTGGACGCCCCGGCCGGCGTATTGGCCTCCCTGAACAAGATCCTGCCGGGCCACAAGCCGGATGCGGTCACCCCGACCCCGGTCAAGGGGCTGTACCAGATCAGTTACGGTCCGCTCATCTTTTATATGTCGGCCGACGGAAAATACCTTTTCGACGGCAACCTGGTGAACGTCAATACCCACGAGAACCTGACCGAGGCCGCCTCGGGCAAGGCACGGGCGGAAATGCTCGCCGGCCTGGATCCGTCCAGGGACATGATCGTGTATGCCGCCAAGGGCAAAACCAAACACGTGATCACCGTGTTCACCGACATCGACTGCCCCTATTGCCAGCGATTGCACACCGAAGTGCCCGAGCTGACGCGCAAGGGCGTCGAAGTGCGCTACATGTTCTTTCCGCGTGCCGGCATCGGTTCCAGCTCCTATAAGAAGGCGGTGGACGTGTGGTGCAGCAAGGATCGCAAGGCCGCGATGACGGCGGCCATACAAGGCAATGTTCCGTCGGCCAAGTCCTGCGACAATCCTGTCGCGTTCGACTACGAGATTGGCCAGAAACTCGGCGTGAACGGCACCCCCGCCATCGTGCTGCAGGACGGCACGCTGATCCCCGGTTACCAGCCGGCCGACAAGCTGATCGCGCTGATGGATCGGTTGAGTGCGCAGAAGATGATTGGGCTTAAGGATTGAGTGGGTTGTTGAGTCCGGTTAGATAGGTGAGGGGTATTGTTTCGCGCATTCTTAGGTGATTGTTTCTAATCAGCCCTTGTCGCACTGCGCGAGTTCATTTTCTTTGCTTGTCCAAAGAAAACGAACCAAAAGAAACGACACCCCACGGCCGCGCTGTGCCGACGCGCTATCTCCCTGGCGCGTCGGCATTTGTGCATCCCTGCATATCACCTCCACACCCCGCGGTCTGACCGGAGGTCTTTCGACAGGCCGTCCATGGCCTGCGAAAGACGCGCGTGATCCCTCACGCGCCCTATGGCTCCTGGTCAGTCCACTGCGGGGCGTTCCGGGCGCGGCCGACGGGGATAAAAAGAGAGTTACTACGTAGAACCAGTTTTTCTCCCCCCATCCCGCCTTGCCGAGCAGCCGGTGGCTTGCAGGGTCAGCCCGGCAGGGACGCCGGGCTGAGGTTCGTCACGACAGGACGTCGTGTCGAACCGGGCCCGTTGCATGTCAACGGTTGTGAGGGAAGCCGAAGGCCAAGGTGGTTGGGGTGCCTTTCTCTTTGGGTACTTTCTCTTGGGCAAGCAAGAGAAAGTACCTCGCGCGATTAACCGGGCATTAGATGAGGAAATTCAAACCTAAAGCGCGCGAAACAGAACTACAAAGTGAAGTCTCTACTTCGACAGGCCCAGTTCAAACTGGGCCATTGTGCCGCAAGCGGCAACAACAACCACTCACAGCAACAACGACGACAACTTCCTCCGATACTGCTGGGTCAGCGGATTGTCGGCCCCCAGCATCTCGAACACGTCCAGCAGGCCCTTGCGTCCGGCGTCGTCGCCGAACGACCGGTCGCGTTTCATGATCTCCAGCAGCTGTTCCATGCCGGCTTCGTATTCACCACTGGAGATATAGCTGGCGGCCAATTGCTGGCGGGCTTCCAGGTCGTCCGGGTTCTGTTCGACGCTGGCGGACAAGGCGGTGCGGTCGCCACCCGCCGCGCTCGCCAAACGCAGTTTCGCCTCCAGTGACTTCACCTCGTCGGAAATGCGCGCATCCAGGGGCAGTTTTTCCAGCAGCTGCATCGCCGCCTCACGCTGACCGTCTTCGGCATACAGTTTGGCGAGGTCGATGATGACGCGTTTGTTGCCGGGGTCCATCTCATGGGCGCTGCGCATTTTTTCCACGGCGCCCTTGAGATCGCCGGCGTTGAACAGCTTGACGGCCTCGGCGTGTACCAGGTCCGACTCGCGCACGATGTGACGTTCGATGACTTCGCGCACAGCCGATTCCGGCTGTGCGCCCATGAACTCATCGACCGGCTGGCCGTTACGGAACACCTTCACGGTAGGCAGGCTGCGCACGCCGAACTGGGCCGCCAGGGCCTGCTGTTCGTCACTGTTGATCTTGGCGAGCAGGAACTGGCCCTGATATTCGTCGACCAGCTTGGCGAGCACCGGCATCAGGGACTGGCAGGGGCCGCACCAGGCCGCCCAGAAGTCGACCAGGACGGGGGCCTTCATCGAGCCTTCCAGCACGACCTCGGCGAAGTTTTCCTCGGTAACGGTAAAGATATAAGGCGATTCGCTCATGGACTCTCATTCCTGTTGCTGAATGGGTGTTGTCGCCCGGGGAAGGGCGTCGATACCCGCCAATATAGGGGCGGCGGGTTCGGATTCAAGTAATGGGATACAGGTGTCGGCTGTGGGTGAACAGCAGGGCGGTGTCGATACGACGTCCTGGATACAGCCGCTCCACGGCGATCCGGTAATGCATCAGCTGCTGGCGGTATCCGGCGGCCAGTGTATCGAATTCACCGCCCGATGGTATGCGATGTGTTTTGTAGTCGACGATCAGACAGCGCTCGGGCCATACCAGCAGGCGGTCGATGACGCCGCGGACCAGACGCTTATCCTGTCGGGACAGGATCGGCACCTCGTTGTAGACGCGTACCTGCGCATCCGGGGCGAAGACTTCCCCCAGCGCGGGGTCTGCGATGACCGCGCGGGCTTCAGCGATCCATGTCGCCATGGCGTTCCCGTCGGCGGGGCTTTCGAATTCAGCAGCCATGCGGGACGCCAGGGCAGCATCGTTCAGGGACGGGTTCGTGGCGAGCAGTTCCAGCATGCGATGTATTACCTGGCCGCGTAGCAGGCCGTCCTCGTCCTGTTCCGTGCCGGTGTGTCCGCCAGCCGCAACCTGGCTGGGGCTGAGGGCCTGCTCGGTTTCCGTGGATGCGAGCGGCCGGCCGAGTGCCGCGGGCACGTCGATCTTCTCGGTCAGCGCCGGTTCGCCGCCAGCGGGGGTGGGCAGGGGCTCGCCCCGGCGCAGGCACAGCATGTCGTCTATCTGCTCGGCACCGGCCTGCGTCATCGCCTCGCGCAGCCACTCGTACCAGCGCATCTTGTCCGGATCGCCCGCGGCGGACAGGTACAGGTACTGCCGCGCGCGGGTAACCGCGACGTACAGCAGGTTCGCGGTTTCGCGCTCCGCCTGGCTGCGGACCTGTTCGAGGATGGCGCGGGTGCAATCGTCGCGCCGACTGCTGCCGGGAATCAGCAGCATGAGCCGGGGCCGCTCCTGGTCGGCCGGCCACTCCACGGTGGCGTCCCAGGTGGCGCGTTCGCGCAGGATCCCGTCGGCGTTGGCCAGAAACACCACCGGCGCTTCCAGCCCCTTGGCGGCGTGAATGGTCATGATGCGCACCCGGGGTTCGCCGGTGCTGGCCGGCGGCGTGTCCGGGGCCTCCTGGTTCACCCCGCGCAGGTTGCGCAAACGGGCCAGGAAGTGGACCAGGCTGGGGTAGCGGCCGCTGTCCACCTCGAGGGCGAGTTCCAGAAACCGGGTCAGGTTGGCGCGCACCGCGCCGCGCTGCGCGGGCAGGGCGGCAGCCTCGTAGCGCCGGACGACGTCGCCTTCGTGGAAGATGCGGTCCAGCAGGTCGTGGATCGGCAGCGTGCCGGCCAGTTGCCGCCAGCGTTCGAGCAATGAGGCCGCGCGCGACAGCGCGGGCGGCGCATCGGACAGTTCGGCGGTGCGCTGGAGCTTGGCCAGCCAGCCGTGCCCGCTGGTCCGGGCGATGAGCATCAGGTCTTCGTCGCTGGCGGCGAACAGCGGGGAGCGCAGCACCTGGGCGACCGCGAGATCGTCGAACGGCGTCAGCAGGGTGTTGAGCAGGGCGATCAGGTCTTCGATTTCCAGGCTTTCCAGCAGCGTGCCGCGCTCGGCGCCCAGGTAGGGAATGCTCGCCCGGCGCAGGGCGTGCTCGATCTCCTCGCTGTGGGTGCGGTTGGGCACCAGGACGATCACGTCGCCGTAATTCATCGCCCGGCTGGCGTCGCCGGCGCGCACCGGCGTGCGGCCGTCGATCATGGCCTGCAGGGTAGAGGCGATGCGCTGTGCCTCCTGCTGATAGGCCGTCGGCAGTGCGGGCGGGCGGGGCCGCTCCAGCGGATTGCGCAGTCCTTCGGGCGGGTCCGGTTCCTCTGTTTCCGGGACGGTCTCGGCGGGCAGTAGCACCACCTCGCCCCAGTCTTCGGTGCGGTGCGTGGCGTGTTTTTCGAAATCCTGGATATGGCCGGCCAGCGGGGTGGCGGTGAACAGCGCGTTGACGAAGTCGATGATCGCGGGCGAGGAGCGCCAGGAGGCATGCAGGTTGAAGTCCTGCCCCTGCAGATGATCGCGCAGCCAGTTGCCGGCCTCGGTCTGCAGGGCCGGATTGGCGCGGCGGAAGCCGTAAATAGACTGTTTGGCGTCGCCGACCAGGAACACGCTGCGCAGGGTTTCCTGGGCGCCGGCGGCCAGTTCTTCCAACAGCGGCAGCACCAGCCGCCACTGGGTGGGGTTGGTGTCCTGGAATTCGTCGATCAGCAGGTGATCGATGCGCTGGTCGAGCTTGTACTGCACCCACAGGGCATGGTCGCTGGCGTTCA
>JARRKE010000102.1 GCA_037388465.1 Gammaproteobacteria bacterium | reverse complement strand
CCGGCGCGGCGGTGTTCAACCAGCCCGCCGGGCATCTCGAACCGGACGAAAATCTCTCCGCCGCTGCGGTGCGCGAAGCGCTGGAGGAAACCGGCTGGCACGTGCAGCCGAAATACCTGGTCGGCGTTTACCTGTGGACGCACCCGGACAAGGGCGTCACCTACCTGCGTTTCAGTTTCGCCTGCGACGCGCTGGAGCAGGACGGCGCCCGTTCGCTGGACGACGAGATCATCGCGGCGGACTGGATGACGCGCGAGGAGATCGCCGCCTGTCCCCAGCGCAGTCCGCTGGTGCTGCGCTGCGTGGACGACTATCTGGCCGGTGACCGCATGCCGCTCAGCGGCCTGCATTTCGTGTCCGGCTGAACCGGGACGCGATCGTCATGGCCAGGCCCGCCCCGCGCGTCATCGTCGGCATGTCCGGCGGCGTGGATTCCTCCGTCGCCGCCCTGCTTTTGTTGCAGCAGGGATTTCGCGTCGAAGGCCTGTTCATGAAGAACTGGGAGGACGACGACGAGCCCGGTTACTGCGCCGCCGAGGAAGACCTTAAGGATGCGCAGGCAGTGTGCGAGACCCTGGAAATCGTCCTGCACAAGGTCAACTTCGCACGCGAATACTGGGACCGCGTGTTTTCCCATTTTCTGGAGGAATACCGCGCGGGCCGCACGCCGAACCCGGACATTCTCTGCAATCGAGAGATCAAGTTCCGCGCCTTTCTCGACTACGCGCGCAATCTGGGCGCAGACCACATCGCCACCGGCCATTACGCCCGCCTGCAGCACAGCGTCGGCGAGGTTCGCCTGCTCAAGGGTCTGGATGCGAACAAGGACCAGAGTTATTTCCTGTACGCCCTGAATCAGTCGCAGCTTACACACGCGCTGTTTCCAGTCGGCGAACTGCGCAAGCCGCGCGTGCGCGAACTGGCCGCCGAGGCCGGGTTGATCACGCACGACAAAAAGGACAGCACCGGCATCTGTTTCATCGGCGAGCGCCGCTTCCGCGATTTCCTGGCGCGCTACCTGCCCGCGCAGCCCGGCCCCATCGTCACGCCGGAAGACGAGGTCATCGGCGAGCATCATGGCCTGATGTACTACACCTATGGCCAGCGCCAGGGATTGGGCATCGGCGGTATCCACGGCGCGGACGAATCGCCCTGGTACGTGGCCGGCAAGGACCTGGAACGCAACCGCCTGCTGGTCGTGCAGGGCCACGAGCATCCGCTGCTCATGCACAAACGGCTGCGCGCCGGACAGCTCACCTGGATCGCCGATCATCCGCCGCACACGCCGTTGAGCTGCGCCGCCAAGGTGCGCTACCGCCAGGCCGATCAGCCCTGTGTGCTGTCCATCGACAAGGACGGCGTCGCCGACGTGGTCTTCGAGCATGCGCAGCGCGCCATCACGCCGGGCCAGTCGGTAGTGTTCTACGACGGCGAGAGTTGTCTGGGCGGTGGTATCATCCAAAGCTTTTACGACTGAAGAATTCGATGCGCCCAACCGCCCACAACCGTGCCCTCGCCCTCGCCGGCGTATTCCAGGTCGCCGAACTGGTACGCCAGATCGCCTGGGACGGCACGGTCGACAGCCACGATTTCGAAGTCACCGTAAAAAGCCTGTTCACCATCGACGCCCCGACTCCGGAGGCGATCTACGGTGGCGTCGAAAACCTGCGCACCGGGCTCAAGAAGCTGAGCCAGATGGCCTCCCCCGCGCGCGACAAGGCGACCATGGACGTGATGCGTTACGTCATCGGCGTGCTGCACCTCGAGCGGCGCCTCGCCAAGAACGGCGCCATGGGACAGCGCATCCACGAAGGCATCCAGCAGGCCGAGAACCAGCTGAGCTTTTTCGAGGCTACGCACGAGAACATGATCGCGCGTCTCGCCGATCTGTATCACGACACCATCAGCCAGCTGGGGCCGCGCATCATCGTGCAGGGCGACCAGCGCCATCTCTCCAATCCCGGCAACGCGGCCCGTATCCGCACCCTGCTGCTGGCCGGCATCCGCGCTGCCGTGCTGTGGCGCCAGGCGGGCGGCAACCGCTGGCGCATCCTGTTCGGGCGCAAGTCGCTGGTGCAGGAATCGCAGAAGATGCTGGCCCAGCTCGGCGAGCCTGCCTGACCTCGCTCAGCGATCATTTCGGCGCGGATCGGCACCAAAAACACCGTAAAACCGCTCGATCCGCCGCCAATACCTGACAGTTCCCCGCTGGATAAGGGATAATGGCGCATCCCGACTCACCAAGAAGCAAGAAAGCCGAGCGAATATCCTATGACCGACAGTTTCAAGACTCGCACCGCCCTGGACGTCAATGGCAAGTCCTACCAGATCAGCCGCCTGGCCGACCTGCCCGGCGTGGACCGCCTGCCCTATTCGATGAAGATCCTGCTGGAAAACCTGCTGCGCTTCGAAGACGGCAGCAGTGTCAGCAAGGACGACATCCAGGCCGTGCTGGACTGGGACCCCAAGGCCGAGCCGAGCCGCGAGATCGCCTACCGCCCCGCACGCGTGCTGCTGCAGGACTTCACCGGCGTGCCCGCCGTGGTCGATCTGGCCGCCATGCGCGACGCCATGGCCAAGCTGGGCGGTGACCCGCAGCGCATCAATCCGCTGCAGCCGGTGGAACTGGTCATCGACCATTCCGTGCAGGTGGACAAGTTCGGCAGCGCCGACGCCATGCAGCTCAACGCCGAGCTGGAATACAGCCGCAACCGCGAGCGCTACGCCTTCCTCAAGTGGGGGCAGAAGGGCTTTTCCAACTTCAAGGTCGTCCCGCCGGATACCGGCATCGTCCACCAGGTGAACCTCGAATACCTGGCGCGCGGCATCTTCTCGCAGGAGAAGGACGGTGTGCTGGAGGCCTATCCGGACACCCTGGTCGGTACCGACTCGCACACCACCATGGTCAACGGCCTGGGCGTGCTGGGCTGGGGGGTGGGCGGCATCGAGGCCGAGGCCGCCATGCTCGGCCAGCCGATCTCCATGCTCATCCCGCAGGTCGTCGGCTTCCGCCTGACGGGCGCCCTGCCCGAAGGCGCCACCGCCACCGACCTGGTGCTCACCGTCACCCAGACGCTGCGTGCCAGGGGCGTGGTGGGCAAGTTCGTGGAATTCTTCGGCGAGGGCCTGCAGCACCTGCCGCTGGCCGATCGCGCCACCATCGCCAACATGGCCCCGGAATACGGCGCCACCTGCGGCATCTTCCCGATCGACGACGAAACCCTGCGCTACATGCGTCTCACCGGGCGCAGCGAGGAACAGGTCGCGCTGGTCGAGGCCTATGCCAAGGCCCAGGGCATGTTCCGTACGGCCGAGTCGCCCGAGGCGCAGTACAGCGACGTGCTGGAGCTGGACATGGGCACGGTCGTGCCCTCGCTGGCCGGCCCGCGCCGTCCGCAGGATCGCGTACCGCTGACTGACGCCAAGGCCATGTTCGAGGAGGCCTTCGCCAAGATGAAGGCCGAGCAGAACCTCAAGAGCAAGGACAGCGCCACCGCCACCATAGACGGCCAGTCCGTCGAGCTGCGCAACGGCGCGGTGGTCATCGCGGCCATCACTTCCTGCACCAACACCTCCAATCCCTACGTCATGCTCGGCGCCGGCCTGGTGGCCCGCAAGGCGCATGAGCTGGGCCTCAAGGTAAAGCCCTGGGTGAAGACCTCACTGGCGCCCGGCTCCCGCGTGGTGAAGGAATATCTCGATCAGTCCGGCCTGACCGCCGACCTCGACAGCCTGGGCTTCAACATCGTCGGCTACGGCTGCACCACCTGTATCGGCAACTCCGGTCCACTGCCCGAGCCGGTGAGCGCCGCGATCAGGGAAGGCGACCTGACCGTGACCTCCGTGCTGTCCGGCAATCGCAACTTCGAAGGCCGCGTGCACCCCGAGGTACGCATGAACTACCTGGCCTCCCCGCCCCTGGTGGTGGCCTACGCCATCGCCGGCACCATGGACATCGACCTGTTCAACGAACCGCTGGGGCAGGACGCCAACGGCAAGGACGTGTTCCTGAAGGACATCTGGCCAACCCAGAAGGAAGTCCACGATGTCGTGCAGGCCAACGTCACCGCCGAGCAGTTCTCCAGCAGCTACGGCGAGGTGTTCAACGGCGAGGCGCGCTGGAACAACCTGGAATCGCCGGAGGGCGACCGCTTCGAGTGGCAGGCCGACTCCACCTACGTGCAGCACCCGCCCTATTTCGAGAGCATCGCCGAGGGCGTGGGCGAGGTTTCCGATATCCACGGCGCCCGCGTGCTGGCGCTGCTGGGCGACTCGGTGACCACCGACCACATTTCGCCCGCCGGTTCGATCAAGGCCGACAGCCCGGCCGGCCGTTACCTGCAGGAACACGGTGTGGCTCCGGCCGACTTCAATTCCTACGGTTCGCGCCGCGGCAACCACGAGGTGATGATGCGCGGCACCTTCGCCAACATACGCCTGCGCAACCAGCTGGCGCCCGGCACCGAGGGCGGCGTGACCCTGCACCTGCCGGACGGCGAGCAGATGTCCATCTACGACGCGGCCATGAAATACCGCGACGAGAACGTGCCGCTGGTGGTTCTCGCCGGCAAGGAATACGGTTCCGGTTCCTCGCGTGACTGGGCCGCCAAGGGCCCCCGCCTGCTGGGCGTGCGTGCGGTCATCGCCGACAGCTACGAACGTATTCACCGTTCCAACCTGGTCGGTATGGGCATACTGCCGCTGCAGTTCATGCCGGGCGAGAACGCCGAAACCCACGGCCTGACCGGCCGCGAGACCTTCGACATCGAGGGCCTGGGCGACGGCTCCGCCAAGCAGGTCACCGTCACCGCGCATACCGAGGACGGCGGCAAGAAAACCTTCAAGGCGCGGGTACGCATCGACACGCCGCAGGAGGTCGAGTACTACCGCAACGGCGGCATCCTGCAGTACGTACTGCGTCAGCTCGCCGCCTGACGATCCGGCTGCGGCGCGAAACCTCGCGCCGCAGCTCCCTCTTTTTTGCGTGTACGCGCCGGCCATGTCTTCGCGTAGACTTGCATCAATCCGCCGTTTTTTTGATATTCGGCAAATAAAACAACGGGTTTGTCATTGCTTCGTCATCCCGATTGGCCCGTCCGGCTGGCTATAATCATTTGTGACAAGGGGATTTGTTCCACTCATCGCCGTTGCTTCCGGAACAAACGCCAACTAAAAATGGCAAACCGGGTAACGGCACGACCACAAGGAGAATCCGATGGCAGACGATCCGATTCGTAAAGAGCTGGACGCACTCAAGTCAGATATCGCCCAGCTGCGCCAGGATATTGCGGGCCTGACCGGCGCGGTACGCGACGTGGCATCCGACAAGGTTCAGGACACTAAGGCCGAGACGCAGGAACGTCTGAAAGGCGCCTGGGAAGACCTTGAGCAAAAGCTCAACGAAGTTCTCGATCAGGGCAAGGCCACGGTGGGCACTGTCGAAAACCAGATCGGCCAGCATCCCGCCGGCAGCGTGCTCACCGCCTTCGGCGTCGGCTTTATCGTCGCCAAACTGCTGGATCTCGGAGGCCGACGCTGAACAGCCTGGCCGAACTCGTCATCGCCCTGACCGACCTGCTGGAGGCTGAAGGCAGGGCATTGAGGGAGTCCATGATGCGCACCGGATTGGGGTTCGTCTTCCTCGGTGCCGCTTCCCTTTTGGTGCTGCTGGGGCTGGCCCTGTGTCTGTGGGCGGCCTATTTGTGGCTGGCCGCCTCGCTGGGGCCGGCCGGCGCGGCGGCCCTGATCGGTGTGGTATCCCTGATTCTTGCCGGAGGGCTGACATGGATCGCGATGCGTCTCAGCCGCTGACCACGGAACAGGCCAAGGCCCGGCTGCGCGCCGCGGCAGAACAGGCCAGTCCGGTATCCTGGGTGAAGCGCTATCCGCTGGGCGCCCTCAGCATGGCGCTGGTCGGCGGTTTCGTCGCCGCCCGCTTTCGCCTGCCGACCGTCGGTGGGTTGTTCCTGGCGGAAAAGCTGATCTCCCCCCTTCTTCTCGGCGTGATCAAACGCAAATAATTCGCGTCGC
>JARRKE010000101.1 GCA_037388465.1 Gammaproteobacteria bacterium | reverse complement strand
GATTATCTGCAGGCACATCATCTGTGCCCGTACCTGCTCGTACATCCGGCATTGGAATCGGAATTCGCCGATATGCCGGGTGCGGCGCCCGATGCGGTGGTGCTGGGCGATGCGGGTCACGATTTCACCTATGAACGCCTGAACCAGGCCTTTCGTTTGCTGATGGCGGGCGCGCCCTTGCTGGCAATGGGCGACAACCGTTATTTCCGTGAGGCGGAAGGGCTATCGCTCGATATCGGTCCGTTCAAGGCGGCGCTCGAGTATGCCGCGGACAAACAGGCGGTGGTGCTGGGCAAACCGGCCAAGGCCTTTTTCCTGGAAGCCGTTGCAGCGCTCGGTTGCGGGCCGGCGGAAACCGTTATGGTCGGGGACGACGCCCCCGCCGATGTCGGCGGGGCGCTGCGGGCGGGATTGAGCGGCATCCTGGTGCGCACCGGCAAGTATCAATCCGGAGACGAAGCGCGGGTGGGTGAGCCGGGTGCGGTCGTCGTTGACGATATTGCCGGCGCCGTGGACTGGATAGTGGAGCATCGATGAGCAAATACAAGGTGGCCCTGCTGGGTGTCGGTCTGATGGGTGAGCGCATGGCCGGCCGGCTGCTGGCGCGGGGAACGCAGCTGGGGCTGTATAACCGTTCGGCAGAAAAGACCCGTGCCCTGGCCGCAGGTGGTGCGCGGGTGTTCGATACGCCGGCCGGGGCGGTGGAGTGGGCCGATGCGTCGATCCTGATGCTGAGCGACGCGCAGGCGATCCGCGAGGTGTTGCTGGCGGCGCCCGTGCGGGACCGGCTTAATGGGCATGCGGTGATCCAGATGGGTACCATCGCTCCCGACGAGAGCCGCGAGATCGCCGCCGAAGTAAAGGCCTGTGGCGGCAGCTACCTGGAGGCGCCGGTGCTGGGCAGCCTGCCCGAGGCCGAGGCGGGGACGTTGCTGGTCATGGTGGGCAGCGACACGGCGCAATACGAACACTGGGCGCCATTGCTGGAAGAGCTCGCCGGCAAGCTTGAATACATTGGCGAAGTCGGCAAGGCGGCGGCGATGAAGCTCGCCTTCAACCAGCTCATCGCCGCATTGACCAGTGCGTTTGCGCTCAGCCTCGGCCTGGTGCGCCATGAGGCGGTGCCGGTCGAGAGGTTCATGGGGTTGCTGCGGGCGAGCGCCCTGTATGCACCCACCTTCGATAAGAAGCTCGAGCGCATGTTGAGCGGCGATTTCGATAACGCCCATTTTCCGCTCAAGCATCTGCTCAAGGATGTCGATCTGTTCCTGCAGGCCGCCGCACCCCACGGCCTTGACGACGCGGTACTGGCCGGCGTGCGGGACATCCTGGGGCGTGGCGTGGCGGACGGTCTGGGTGAATGCGATTACTCCGCCCTGTGCAGGGAGATCGACCCCGCCTGAGCGGCACAGCGGCCGGCGTCAGGCGGTCAGACGGGCGTGCAGCCACTCCAGCGCGGTACGCGCCACCGCCTGCGCCTGGGGTCCGAGCAGCGGGCCGAGATGGCTGGCCCCCGGCAGACGGATGAATTCCGCATTCAGGTCGCGCGCCATGGTTTCCCCGATTTTCCAGGGCACGGTGCGGTCCCGTTCCCCGTTGAGTATCAGAACCGGGCAGGACGGCGGCGTAACGGACACCCCGGCATAGGCGGTGTTCAGCACCGCGCCCGATTCGTCCCGCCAGCGGGCGTGGGCCCACCACACCGTGTCCTCGTCCGCTTCCGGCATGGCGGCGCGGGTATCCTCCAGGCGGGTCTTGCGCGACCACGCCACCCGCGCCGGGTAGTGTTTCTGTGGCTGCCAACCCCGGGTGCCGACCGGCGGCAGGCTGTTGACCAATACTATGGCGCTGGCGGGAACGTGTTCGGCGAGCTTGAGCGCCAGCAGTCCGCCGAGACTGGCGCCGATCAGGATCGGCTGATCGCATCGCACCGCGGTCGCCTGGAGCTGATCCAGGTAGTCTTCAAACCGGGTGTGCGTCAGGCCCGCGGCCGACGGCTGCAGCGTGGGCGCGCGCGTGGAAAACCCAGCCACCCGGAAGCAGGGCAGCCAGCGGGCCCATTCCCAGCCGCCGCCTCCGCCGCCATGAATAAACAGGACTGTGGGTCGCATGATGTTTCGCGGCATCCAGGTTTCTAAGACAACTTAAGCGGATCGATCCGGTCGGGCAATCCCGTGCACCGGTGAGTGCCGGCATTTGCTAGAGTATCCGCCGCCACCTGCGGTCTTCATCATGTCGATCAATTTACGCCTGTCTTTGCCGCGCACGGTGATCGTGCTGGGGTTTGTTTCGCTGCTGAACGATTCGGCGAGCGAGATGATCACACCGCTGCTACCCGTGTTTCTGACCCTCACCCTGGGCGCGGGACCCGGAGTTGTCGGCCTGGTCGAAGGCATTGCAGAGGCCACGGCAAGCATCCTGAAACTGATATCCGGTTACCTGGCCGATCGGGGTGTCAATCCGCGTGGACTGGTGCTGAGCGGCTATTCGACATCGAACGTTGCCCGTCCCCTCATCGGACTGGCGGTGGGTTGGTGGTGGGTGCTGTTGCTGCGGTTTCTGGATCGTGTCGGCAAGGGGCTGCGCACCGCGCCGCGCGACGCCATGATTGCCGTGACCACCGACGCCGCCCAGCGCGGCCGGGCCTTCGGTTTCCACCGTGCCCTGGATAATGCGGGGGCCATGGTGGGGCCGCTGCTGGCCTTTGCCCTGCTGGGCATGGGGCTTTCCATGGGGCATGTGTTTCTCGCCTCCGTGCTGCCCGGCCTTCTGGTCATCGGTCTGCTGGTGTTCGGACTGCCTCCTGAGGCGGCGCGGCTGGCCCCGCCCACGGAGGAAAGGGATTCACAACGTCCGGCCCGGTGGCGCTGGCAATCGCTGGATGCGCGCCTCAAGGGGTTGATTCTTGCCTCGGGCGGACTGGCTTTGGCGACCACGCCGGAGGCGTTTCTGGTGCTGTGGGCGGAGGCGCGTGGCCTGGAGGTGGTTTGGGTTCCGCTGATCTGGGCGGCGGCCAGTGCGGTCAAGGCCGTCGTCGCGGCGCCGGCCGGCGCGCTTTCCGATCATGTCGGCCGGCTACCGGTCGTCGTGATCGGCTGGACGCTGCGCGTGGGGCTGTTGCTGGCGCTGGGTCTGGCAGGCAGCGAGACCTGGGTGATTTGGGGGCTGTTCCTGGCGTATGCCGGCGCACTCGCCTTCACCGAAGGGGCGGAGCGGGCATTGATCGGGGATTTCGCGCCCGAACGGCTGCGCGCCACGGCGTTCGGGGTGTATCACTTGGTCACGGGGGTGTTCGTGTTGCCCGGTGCGGTCATGTTCGGGTTGATCTGGCAGTGGCTGGGTGAGCGTGCGGCATTTTCCACGGCGGCGGTGCTCACCTTGTTGGCGGCCATCGCGATGCTGGTGGTGTTGCGTCTGGATCGGCGTCACCAGGCCGGCTGATGGTGAGATGTAGGGGTGGCACCGCTGCTATCCCGAATGGTCTATATCCTTAACGTTATGGAGTTGTTACCGGGTACCCGGATTGGTTATTGTTTCCAAAAGATGAATGCACACGCTCTCGACGATTGCCAGAAGACGGTGGCACAACGCATGCGCGACCAGGGGTACGCGGAATTCGTGCTGCCCGAGTGCCTGCACGATGCCGACCTGGACGCGCAGAGCTGGCAGGTATTTGCCGATTCCTGGGAGCGCCTGCCGCGCGATACCTACATGGCCGACGGTGGCCATTATCGGCAGCGGCGTTTTTCCATTCTGCGCGCCCAGGCCCTGGACGAGTCGGCAAGTCTCGCGCCCCACGGCCCCCATTATCAGGCGCGGGAATACAACTCGCTGAATGGCGGCGTCGCCCGGCATTACCTGCCGGTCGAGACGTCCATCGTGCACAATCCCTGGTTCTACAAACCCCTCAACTACGTGCTCGACGAGGTGCGCGAGCTTAAGCCGGGATTCGACTGGCACATCGAGGTCCATCAGTTCCGTATTCTGGCCCAGGCCGGCGTGCCGGGACTGCCCACTCCCGAAGGGGTTCACCGCGACGGCGTGGATTTCGTCTTCATCGGCCTGATCCGGCGGGAGAACATTCAGGGCGGGCTGAGCCGTATCTATGACGAGGACCGGCAACTGCTGCGCGAATGCACCCTGGACGGCCCGTTGCACAGCCTGCTGCTCGACGACGCCGCCCTGTACCACGAGGTGACGCCGGTACTGCCGGCCGATTCCGAACGGTCGGCGTGGCGCGACGTGCTGGTCATCACCTTCCGGCGCTGCTAACAGTCCGTGTAAGCCCTTAACTTAACAGCCTGTTGTTATCGCTCAGGCGAGTGCGAGAGAAGGAAAAATCGGGCGAGAAAGCGCAGTTTACTTGAGTGTAAATGAGCATTTTGAGCCTGATTTTGACGCCCTGCCGTGCCGCGTGAGTAGATAACAACAGGCTGTTAGCCCAGCTCCGCCAGCAACCGATCGATCATCCGCTCCGCCTGTCCGGCATAGCCGCCGCCGAACAGGTTGAAGTGGTTGAGGATGTGATAGAGATTGTAGAGTTCGCGGCGTACGGCATAACCGCCATCCAGCGCCCAGACACCGTGGTAGGCCGAGTAAAAGGCCGGCCCGGGCCCGCCGAACAACTCCGTCATGGCGATATCCGTTTCGCGGTCGCCGTAGTACACGGCCGGGTCGAAGATGACCGGATTCCCTTCGCTGTCCGTGTCGAAATTGCCGCTCCACAGGTCGCCGTGCAGCAGTGAGGGAACCGGCTGATACGTGGTGAAGAAGGCCGCCAGTCCCTCCGTAAGGCGCAGGCCGCGCTCGATGAGGCGGGCGGACGCTCCCCGGGACTCGGCCAGTTGCAGTTGGAATCCCAGACGGTGCGCGCGCCAGAACGCCACCCACTCATCGCTCCAGGTATTGACCTGCGTCGTGCTGCCGATGGTGTTGTCGCGGTGCCAGCCGAACCGTTGCGCGGTGTGGCGGTGCATGGCGGCGAGTTGTTCGCCGAAACGGACCGCGTATTCGTGTCCGTCGAAGCTGACATATTCCTGTACCAGATAGGCCTGGTTGGCGGCCACGCCGTGGCATATCGGTCGGGGTACGCGAATGGTGCCGGTGTCGGCGATTTCCCGCAGTCCTTCGGCTTCTGCCTCGAACATGGCGGCGCGTTCCGCACGGTTGGTTTTGACGAAATAGCGCTGCTGTTCGTGATTCGATATCCGCCAGGCGGTGTTGATGGAGCCGCCGGCGACGGATTCGTAACGCTCGATTCGAAAAGGTTTGCCCGTCGAGCGGGCGATGTCGTCAGCGATGATCGGCCAGATATCCATGGTTTCTCCGCTGTTGCCCCGTTGTTTAATTCTGCCTGTGTTGTCGGCGCGGCTGTTAGCATAGCCGGATGACGAAAAAGGTGCTGCGACCCCTGTGCGACAAGATCGGACGCGAGCGTGTCGATCAGGTCATCCGGCTGTTTTATGAAAAGCTTCGGCGCGATTCCCAGCTAAGCCCGTTCTTCGCGCATATCCGCGATTTCGACACGCACGAGCGCAAGATTGCGGATTTCTGGTGGATCGCCATGGGCGGCCGGCTTGAGGCGCCGCCGCAGGTGGACATGGTCGGTCTGCATGCCCCCATGGACATCAAGGCGGCGGATCTGGATCGCTGGTTGGCGCTGTTCCGTGACACCCTGGATGAGGTGCTCGAGCCCGAACTCGCCGATCAGTGGCATACCATGGCGCTGGGCATCGGGGCGCGGTTGCGGCAGACGCTGCAGCCCTGATGCCGTCAAGGCGTCTGCATCTGCCAGGGGCTGTGCACGCCGAGCACGGCGAACAGCAGGCCCAGCGCGACCAGGATAATCGTGCCGATGACGAGCTGGATCAGGAACACCAGGGCACCCTTGCCGAACCCCAGTGGGTGTCCCTCGGCGTCTTTGATGATCAGGCCGTAAACGCCCGACTGCAGGATGAAGGCGACCACGAGCAGCAGGATGAACAGCGGCCAGGTCAGCCCGTACTGCAGGGTGCCGGTGGCCAGCTGAATGACGAAGGTTGCCAGCAGGGCGACGATGAAGCCGATAAAGGCGGCCAG
>JARRKE010000100.1 GCA_037388465.1 Gammaproteobacteria bacterium | reverse complement strand
TGGTCGAGCGAGAACTGCGGCTCGCCGCGCTGGACGACCTCGGTCAGCAGCGGGATGTCGCCTTTACCCTTTTTCTTGCGTCCGATCATAACTTCAGCTCGTGATGACGCAGAGCATAGCCCCGATCGCGGTAAAAGCGGTAGCGTTCGCGGCCTGTTTCGCGGGTGCCTTCATCCAGGACCTCGGCGACGCGCAGGAAACGGGAGAAAAAGGCGGGCACGTCCGCGGCGAGGTTGATCAGCACGTCGCATTCCCCTTCCGGCGTGTGGGCGTGATTGATGGTGACCGGCGTGCCGGGGTCGTTGCCGATTTCGTGCGGAACGAAGCTGCCGTCCTGGAAGGTCCACAGCAGGTCGTCGAGCTGTTCGCTTTGCGGCGGCCCGGCTGTATGAATATGGATGCGGTGGCCCAGGCCGTAGGCCTTGGCGGCCAGCCGGCAGACCATGACCAGGCGGCCATCCGGGCGGGAGGACTGGATCAGATAAAAGTCGATCTCGGTCACTCGAGGCCTCAGCGCCGCGCCTTGCTGCCCAGCCGTTCCAGCAGGTAATGCACCAGCAGCGGGACCGGACGCCCGGTCGCGCCTTTCTCGGCGCCGCTTTTCCAGGCCGTGCCGGCGATATCGAGATGCGCCCAGCGATACTTCTTGGTGAAACGCGACAGGAAGCAGGCGGCGGTGATGGTGCCGGCCGGGCGTCCGCCGATGTTGGCGAAGTCGGCGAAATTGCTCTTGAGCTGTTCCTGGTAGTCGTCCCACAGCGGCAGTTGCCAGAGGGGATCGTTGGCCGACTTGCTGGCGGCCAGCAGGTCGTTGGCGAGCGGGTTGTGGTTGCTGAGCATGCCCGAGGCGACGTGGCCCAGGGCGATGATGCAGGCGCCGGTCAGGGTGGCGATGTCGATGACGGCGGTAGGATTGTAGCGCTCGATATAGCTCAGGGCGTCGCACAGCACCAAACGGCCTTCCGCATCGGTGTTGAGAATCTCGACGGTCTGGCCGGACATCGTGGTGACGATGTCGCCGGGGCGGCTGGCCCTGCCGTCGGGCATGTTCTCGGCCGCCGCCACCACGCCGACCACGTTGATCGGCAGCTGCAGCTCGAGCACGGCCTTCATGGTGCCGAACACGCTGGCGGCGCCGCCCATGTCGAATTTCATTTCGTCCATGGCCTCGGAGGGCTTGATGGAGATGCCGCCGGTGTCGAAGGTGATGCCCTTGCCGACCAGCACCACGGGTTTGTCGTCCTTTTTGCCGCCCTGGTATTCCATGGCGATCAGCCGGGGCGGCTGTTCGCTGCCGCGCGCCACCGCAAGCAGGGCGCCCATGCCGAGTTTCTGCATCTCCTTTTCGTCCAGTACCTCGACCTTCAGTTTGCGGTATTTGCGCTTCAGCAGCTGGGCCTGTTCGGCCAGGTAGGTCGGGGTGCAGATATTGGGCGGCAGATTGGCCAGGTCGCGGGTCAGGCGCATGCCGGAGGCGATGCCCATACCCTCGCGGGCGGCCTGTTCGCCCGGCGTGAGATCACGCCGGGTGTCGACGGCGATGACCATGCGGCGCAGCGGTTTGCGCGGATTGCTCTTTTTGCTCTTGAGCTGATCGAAGGTGTAGAGCTCGGTTTCGGAGGCGAGCACGGCCTGGCGGATCTTCCAGGCGGTATCGCGCCCCTTGAGGTTGAGTTCGGTCAGGTAGGAGACGGCCTCGGTCGCGCCGCCCTTGTGTACGGCGCGGGCGGCGCCGGCGGCGATTTTCACGAAGCGGCCTTCGGTCAGCTCCCGCTCCGGGCCGCATCCGACGAGCAGCACCCGGTCGCAGAGGGTGTTGGGCAGGTTGTAGAGCCACAGGGTCTGGCCCAGTTCGCCTTCCATGTCTCCGCGGCGCAGGAGGTTGGAGATGTAGCCCTCGCTGACCTTGTCCAGTTGGGCGGCGGCCGGCGTCATTTTGCGGGATTCGTAAATGCCGACGATCAGACAGGCGCAGCGCTGTTTTTCGGGATTACCACTCTTGATTGAGAATTCCATAGTGCGTGCTTTGCAGGCTGGGAGAGGACTGGGATAATTCTTTTTTCTGCCTTTGCGGCAACGAGCCTGTATTGTAGGCAAAACCCACGTTAATGGCACGCAGCCGAGATTCTACCGATCCATGCAGGTTCTGACCCGATATTTGCTCCGCGAGGTGACAATCAGTCTTCTGGGCGTGGTCTCGGTGTTGCTGTTGATCATCGTCGGCAATCTGCTGGCCCAGTTGCTGGCGCAGGCGGGCACCGGCATCGTGACCACCGACGCCTTGCTGCCGCTGTTGGCGCTGAGCAGCGTGAAGGCGCTCATACAGCTGACGCCGGTCTCGCTGCTGATCGCCATCATGCTGACCATGGGCCGGTGGTATCGCGACAGCGAGGTCTATGCACTGCATGCCGCCGGTATCGGCTACGGCCGCCTGTACCGGATGCTGTTCCAGATTGGCGTGCCGCTCTCCCTGCTGCTGGCGTTCGCGTCCCTGTATCTCATGCCCATGCTCGACCGGCAGTTCTGGCATATCCGCGAACAGGTGGCGCAGCGCTCGGAACTGGTCGGCATCGAACCGGGACGCTTCATTCAATCCAAGAGCGACAATCGGGTGCTGTTCATCGAGTCCATTTCCAAAAATGCCGACCGCATGGGCAACGTCTTCATCTATTCCAATGTGAAGGGACGGGACGAAATCGTCACCGCCAGCGAGGCGAGCCAGAGCGTGAAGGCCGGCGGGGCGGCCCGATTCCTGCGCCTCGAACAGGGGCATCGTTACGAGGGCGTGCCCGGCGAGGGGAGCTTTACCATTACCAATTTCAAGGACAGCCGGGTGCGCATGCCCGCACCGCCGGCGGTCACTGAAGCTGACCGGCTGGATACCACCTCTACCGAGGCGCTGTTGAAATCGCACGACCCCCGCGATCAGGCGGAACTCCAATGGCGGCTCGCCATCCCCATCTCCACGTTGATTCTGACGCTGCTTGCTCTGCCACTCAGTTACGCAGCGCCCCGCCAGGGCCGTTTCGGCAAGATGGCGCTCGGCATTCTGGTGTACGTGATTTATGCGAACCTGATTCTCCTGTCCAAGTCATGGATCGCACATGAGCGCATGCCGGAATGGGTCGGTATCTGGTGGGTGCACGGCGTTATGTTCCTGCTGGCGCTGCTGCTGATCGTCCATCGTTACAGTCTTGGGTGGCTGCTCAACGGCTGGAGAAAAGCGGCGTGAAGATTCTCGACCGTTATCTGGCCCGTACGATCACGGTCGGCACCCTCGTGGCGTTGTTCATGCTGGTCTCTCTGGATGCCATGTTCGCGCTGGTGAATCAAATCGGCGACATCGGCAAGGGCAATTATGATTGGCTGCATGCCATTCTGTTCGTTGCGCTGGGTATGCCGCGGCGTATGTACGAGCTGTTTCCCACCTCGATGTTGCTCGGCAGCCTGCTCAGTCTCGGCACCCTCGCCAACCACAGCGAACTAATCGCAATGCGCGCCGCCGGCGTTCCGATCGCGGGCATCGTCCGCTCCACGCTCAAGGCCGGCCTGTTGCTGATGCTGGCAGCCATGACACTGGGGGAGTTGGTCGCCCCGCATGCCGAGGCCTACGCGCAGCGCATGAAGACCGAGGCGCGCAATGCCAACGTTTCGGTACAGGGTCTGGGCAACCTGTGGGCCAAGGATGGCGACCGCATCCTGCACGTACAGTCCGTGCTGCTCGATCACCGGTTGCTGGGCATCAAGGTTTTCGTGCTGGGTCGGGACATGACGCTGAAGCAGAGCATTTCGGCGCGTTCGGCGCGTTACGACGACGGAGAATGGACGCTGGACGATGTCAGACGCAGCATCATCACCCCCACCGGCGTCACGGTGGAGACCCGTCCCAGCGAACGGTGGAAGCACCTGATCTCCCCCGAACTGTTCAGCGTCATTGTCGTCGAGCCGCAGCAGATGTCCGCCTGGGCGCTGGCCCGCTACGTGGCGTATCTGCGCGCCAACCGTCTGGACGCCCGTCGGTACGAATACGCCTTCTGGTCGCGGTTTACCGTGCCGCTGTCCAGTCTCGTCATGCTGCTGCTGGCCATGCCATTCGTGTTCGGTTCCCAGCGCAAGACCGGTTTCGGGCAGCAGTTGTTCGTTGGCATCATGGTCGGACTGGGTTTTTATCTGCTCAGCCGGCTGTCGGGCAGTTTCGGGCTCGCCTACGGCCTGTCGCCCTTCCTGAGTGCGGCGAGTCCCTTGTTGTTGTTCCTGGCGGCCAGCCTAGTCGCCCTGCGGCGGGTACGTTAGACGCGCCGCCGTACTAAAAATCCGCTAAACCCGTTCCAGGTGTGTGTGCGACAGAATGTCGTGCAGTGTGCGCGACTTTTCGTCGAACAGCGCCCAGAGGAAGCCGATCCCGAAGATGGACAGCGAAACCGCCGCCCAGGCAAAGCGCTGTGCGGCCCGCTTCCAGTCCAGCGGGCCGCCCGCGTCGGTCACCACCCGCACCTGCCACGTTTTCATGCCCAGGGTCTGCCCGCCGTTGACCCAGAACCAGCCGATAAAGGCGAAGGTTACCAGGGTCAGATAGAAGGTCATCGCCGGGCCGTCGAAGCGATGACCGGCCAGTAATTCGACGATCAGCACCGCTACCATCCAGATGGCGATCAATAAAAGCGTGTCGTAAAACATGCACAACAGCCGGCGTGCCAGCCCTACGTATCGGGGCGATTCCTGAGTCAATTCATTCATTTTCAAGGCGGTTTTTTAATGAGGGAAAGGTCGGGGTGCGAAGTGTGGCATACCACGGATTTGTGTGTTAAATAACATTAAAAAGAATAATAGCTACATAGCTAATAACTATATCAGTAAAAAATTATAAAGACTCACCCACCACAAACCACTGAGGAGCGTCCATGAGCCTGATATCAGAGCTTATGTCTAAACCGGGCGTGATCGCTGCAGGGGAGTATTCGTTTCGTGGCGATCGCTATTCATACGAAGGTCAGTTGGAAGACGAAATGGCGCGTATGGCTTCGATCATGTGCCGTGCCACAAGCCTGGCCGTACGCATGGAAAGTTCCATGCTGGGATCGTTGAATCCCGGAAACGGTCTGGCGGATGCAAGAGGCTGGGCCGTTCGAGGGCCGAAATTCAGCGTTTGTGTCGTTGCCAATACGTTCTGTTTTCTGGACAGTGCCAGCGGATCGCTAAGCGACACCCTCAAGCTGATGCTCGACGAGCTCAAAGATGCGCATTACGAAATGATCTAAAAGACAGCGGGCTGGTGATCTGTCTGACTACCATACTAAAGATTGGGAGATAACAACGATGGCTGACCTTGACAAACTTTTGACCCTTCCTGGCGCGCTGGCTGCTTTTGAATACTCCGATCGAGGCGAGCTGACGGCCCATAAAGCCGCTTCCGGCAGCAATCTTGACGAAAAGATCCTCGACCTCGCGAGCCACGTGTGCGTGGCGAACCTCTCCATTGCAACCATGCAGGCGCGCGGCTGGGAAGGTGTGACCGGCATGAAAGGGTTTTATCCCATCGAGGGCTTCACCATGGTCGGCGTGGACTGGACCACAGTATGTTCGGGAGGGAGCGGCATCGTGATGGAGAACAGCAAGGCCGACATCCAGGCCGCTTATAACGCGCTCGAACAGTAAGGAGGGCGCAATGATCAAACGCATACTGGCAATGGATGGAGTGCAGGTTGTGGCGAAGTTTCGCGACGACGGCGAATTCCTGGAAGGTTACGGCATGCTGGATGAAGACGGGATGCGCCAGCTGACGACCTTCGCTCACGGGTATAAACGGCTGACGCAGGGTAACTCTGATCAGCTGTCCATGTTCACGAGATTGAGCCAATGGACGCCGCCATCCGGATGGATCGTGCGCGGTGCGAAATTCACGGTTTGCTCTGCGGGCAACGTCGTTTGCATTCTGGAGAATGAGGATGCCGCATCGCTCAATGATGTGATGCAGGAAATGGTGGATGCCTCCAGGGCATAAATCAAATTCTCATCGCTTTATAAAAAATGCCCGGCAAAAGCCGGGCACTTTTTATGTGCAGCAAACGATCAACTTGGATGAGTTGCGCATATTTTAACTTGCCGGTGTCATTAATTTGAAAACAAAAAATATACTCCTATAATTCACTTGACTTTAATGCGCAGGAGCAAATCATGCCAAGAGTTAAGAAATCAGCAAGCAAGAAACGTACTCGTCGCGCGGCAACGAAAAAAGCTGCTGCCACTCGTTCGACTGCGAAGAAGAAGGCAAGGGCCACTACGGCGGCAACGAAAAAGAAAGCCACTCGTCGCGGTCGGCCCAAGACTAAGGCCAAGACCAAGAAGACGGCCGCCAAGAAAAAAGCTACCGCACGTTCGCAGGCGGCGGCCAAGCGTCGTGAAGCTGCGGCACGTGATCGTCAGCTGAAGGCGGATTTGCGTGCCAAGGCCACCGCGGCGCGTACTGAGCTGCGTGCAGTCAAGGCGGATGCCAAGGCGCAGGTCAAGGCCGTCAAGGACGAAACGCGCGCGGAAGTGGCGCGTCTGAATTGCCTTTCGCTTTGTCTTAGTTACAGCAGTGCGTCGAGCGGAATAAAGTCGACCCGTTCTCCGGCTGCCACGTTCCCCTGTTCGCGCGGAAGCTCTATCAGGCAGTTTGCGCGGCTCATGGAGCTCAGGACGTGTGAGCCCTGCAATCCTGTCGTGGAAACGTGAACCTTGCCGTCGTCGGCCATCCGGTAAATACCGCGTTGAAAATCGGTGCGCCCGGGGCGCTTTTTGAGGTCGGTATCCAGCATGGCGCTGAAGCGAGGTAATGGCTGCGGCTGCGTGCCGGCTATCTTGAGCAGGGCCGGTCTGACGAACAGCAAAAAGGTCGCCATGACCGATACCGGGTTACCGGGCAGGCCCAGGAAGGCGGTATTACCCAAATGCCCGAAAGAGAGCGGACGTCCGGGTTTCATGGCGATTTTCCAGAATCCGACCTGGCCGAGTTTTTCCAGTGTGGTCTTTATGTAGTCGGCTTCGCCGACGGAAACCCCGCCACTGGTGATGACCAGATCGGCGTTTTCCGCGGCCTCCTTGAATGCCGCCTCGACGTCCTCTTTATCGTCCCTGACGACGCCCATATCGATGGTTTCCACCGGCAGGCGTTGCAGCATGGCGTGCAGGGTGTAGCGGTTGCTGTCGTAGATATCACCCTTCTGCAGCGGGCTGCCTATCCCCTTGAGCTCGTCGCCGGTGGAGAAATAGGCCACCGTCGGTCGACGCAGGACGTCGACCTCGGCGATGCCCAGCGATGCCAGCAGGCCGATATCCGCCGCGTTTACGAGTCGCCCGCGTTCCACCACCGTGTCACCGGCCCGCAGATCCTCGCCGGGGTGACGCACGTTGTCGCCGGGTGTATGACCGGCGCCGATCTCGACGAAGTCTCCGTCACGCGTGGTGTTTTCCTGCATGATGACCGTATCGGCGCCATCCGGCATGACAGCGCCGGTCATGATGCGTACGCATTGCCCGTCACCGACTTGCCCGTCGAACGGATGGCCGGCGAAGGAGGCCCCGGCGACTTGCAGCCTGGTCTTGCCGGTGGAGGGAAGATCATGGGCACGTACGGCATAACCGTCCATGGCCGAATTCGAATGGGCGGGGACATCCGCGGGAGCGGCAACGTCGTGCGCGATCACGCGGTTCAGTGCCGCGCGTATCGCTACGGTTTCGCCGCTGTCGACGACGCGTACGTCGTTGACGATGCGTTCGTAGGCCTGTTCGACCGTCAAGGAATTGGGATCGAATTCGTCGCAGCTGGGTGGTTGTGGCATGGTCAGCGATTGATCAGATTACGGATGATGAAGGCGGCGATATCGGCGGGTGCGTTGATGTCGAGCACCGGCAGTTCGGTCGTTTCGGTCAGCGGCGCATCGGTGGCGACGGCGATGATGTTCGGATCCTGGGGGAAGAACAAAGGCTTGCCCACGACGGCGCGATGCAGCTCGATTTTGGGGATCGCGGCCTGCTTGAAGCCCTCGACCAGAATCAGGTCGTAGCGTTCCGGGTCGAGCTTGTCGATCAGCGTTTCGATTTCCGGTTCGGCTTCGGTCGGGTTCTCCGTCATCAACGCCCAGCGCCGGCTGGAGGCAATGAGCATTTGTTCGGCACCCGCCTTGCGCAGTTCATAGCTGTCCTTGCCCGGTTTGTCGATGTCGAATTCGTGATGTGCGTGCTTGATGACTGCAATGCGTAAACCCTGTTCCCGCAGCAGGGGGAGCAGGCTGACCAGCAAGGTGGTTTTGCCGGTTCCGCTCCAGGCGGCGAAGCCGAGCAACGGGGGCGTGTGTCGTTCAGGTGCCATAGTGATAGCCGTGAAATTCGTCAGGCGTGTTCAGGTTGATGAAGCTGCCCGCCGTATCGGAAAAATCGACCTGAATGTGTTTCTGGTCGGTCATCCAGCGCACCGCTTTGAGTTCGCCCCTACGCACCGCATGTTCGAGGTTTTCGCGCAGGGAGACATCGAGCAGCGAGAATAGCGGCTGGAGCCGCACCCCGTCATCGGGCAGGGCGATGCGGGCCGCGTTTTCCAGCAGCGGCGTTTTCAGACGCGCCACCAGTTGCCGGGAGACGGCCGGGCTGTCGCAGGGGACGAGCTGAATCAGCCCGTCATCGATTTGCCGCATGGCACTGAGCAGGCCTGCCAGCGGACCGGGATGACCGTGTACGACGTCCGGGACGACGCGCAGGTTGTAACTCGCATAACGATCGAGGTTGCGGTTGGCGCTGATGACGACCTCGTCGACCTGGGGGCGCACCCGTTCCAGTACGTGTTCGACAAGCGGTCTGCCGTCCAGCGCCAGCAGCCCCTTGTCCTGGCCATGCATGCGGCTGCCGCGCCCGCCCGCGAGGATGACCGCCGTGACGCGTGCGGACGGGTTGGATGCAAGGGTTGTAACCACGCTCATGCTATAGTCAGTTGAAATAAAACGGCAGTATGCAGGATGCATTCTAGCAGGCCGTTGAAAAACGTAGTGAGGACGCGGAAATGCAGGGCGCACGGCGCGCAGCGGCCGAAACATATCAAGCAGACAGGTGTGGCAGCGGGTACTGCACAAACCGGCAGGTACACGCCGCCACCGCTTTCCAGCCGCCGGTGCGGGTATTGCACGCGATCTGGCGGCTCATGCTGGCGTTGCTTGTCGGTGGCCTCGTCCTGGCCGTGCCGGCGCACGCCGGGAACGGCGGCACGGCCTGGGTGCTGCAGATCAAGGGTGCCATCGGCCCCGCGACCAGCGACTATGTCGAGCGCGGGCTCGGCAAGGCCGCCGAAAACGGTGCCGAACTGGTTGTTCTGCGTCTGGATACCCCCGGCGGGCTCGACAGCGCCATGCGCGAGATCATCAAGGCCATACTGGCTTCCCCGGTCCCCGTTGTTTCCTACGTCTCACCTTCCGGCGCCCGCGCCGCCAGTGCGGGCACTTATATTCTGTATGCCAGCCAGGTGGCCGCGATGGCCCCGGCCACCAATCTCGGCTCCGCCACGCCGGTTCAGATCGGCGGGTTGCCCGGCGTCCCCGACGAAACGCCCGCCAGGAACGGCAAGGACAAGTCGGAGCAGGGCGAGAAGGGCGCTATGCACCGCAAGGTCGTAAACGATGCAGCGGCCTATATCCGCGGGCTCGCCGAACGCTATGGGCGCAACGCGGACTGGGCTGAAAAGGCGGTGCGCGAGGCAAGCAACCTGTCCGCCGAAGAGGCCTTGAAGCTCAATGTGGTCGATCTGATCGCGGCGAACATTCCGGACCTGCTCAAGCAGCTGAACGGCCGCAAGGTGGTGATGGACAGCGGGACGCGCGTCCTGCATACCGAGAATCTGACTCTGCACGAATATCAGCCTGACTGGCGCAGCCGACTGTTGGCGGTTATCACCGACCCGAACGTGGCCTATCTGCTCATGCTGGTGGGGATTTACGGCCTGTTCTTCGAATTGGCCAATCCCGGCAGCATCTTTCCCGGCGTGGCCGGTGCCATCTGCATTCTGTTGGCGTTGTATGCCTTCCAGGTGCTGCCGGTGAACTACGCCGGTCTGGCGCTGATCATTCTCGGCATCGGATTCATGATCGCCGAGGCCTTCGTCCCCAGTTTCGGCGCCCTGGGGCTGGGCGGCGTGGTGGCGTTCGTCACGGGATCCGTGATATTGCTCGACGAAGGAAATCTGGGTATTTCCCTGCC
>JARRKE010000099.1 GCA_037388465.1 Gammaproteobacteria bacterium | reverse complement strand
GAAACGCGGTTGCGCTCGCGGTCGAACTTGAGCACCTTGACTTCGATCTCGTCGCCGATGTTCACGACCTCGGAAGGATGCTTGACGCGCTTCCAGGCCATGTCGGTGATGTGCAGCAGACCGTCGATACCGCCCAGGTCGAGGAACGCACCGTAGTCGGTGAGATTCTTGACGATGGCCTTGACGACCTGGCCTTCCTGCAGATTCTTCAGCAGGGCCTCGCGCTCGGCGCTGTATTCCTGCTCCACAACGGCGCGGCGGGAAACCACCACGTTGTTGCGACGCTGATCCAGCTTGATCAGCTTGAATTCGAGTTCCTTGCCTTCGAGGTACGAGGTGTCGCGCACGGGGCGCACGTCCACCAGCGAGCCGGGCAGGAATGCACGGATGTCCTTGAGGTCGACGGTGAAACCGCCCTTGACCTTGCCGGTGATCTTGCCGGTAACCGTCTCGTTGGCGGCAAAGGCGTGCTCGAGCTCGGTCCAGGCCTTGGCGCGCTTTGCCTTTTCACGGGACAGGCGCGTTTCGCCGAAACCGTCTTCCACGGTGTCCAGCGCAACCTCGACGACATCACCCACATTGACTTCCAGCTCACCCTTGTCGTTGGTGAACTGGTCAGAGGGGATAACACCTTCCGACTTGAGGCCGGCACTGACCACAACCACATCGGAACGGATATCGATTACGGTGCCGGTGATGATCGAACCCGGCTTCATCTGGGTATAACCCAGGCTTTGTTCAAGCAGTTCGGCGAAACTTTCGCTCATGTTGTTCCTGACTCTAAATGTTCAAAGCCCTGCCTCAATTCCTTGAGCAGAACGGTTTTGATTAACGGGTATCCGTCATGGACGCCCACCACAACGAAGCTACGCCACGAGACCACGGCTTCTGGCCAATTCGACCAGCCGTGCCAGCACCTCATCGATGCCAATTCCCGTGGTGTCGACTTCAACCGCATCCTCCGCGGGCTTGAGTGGGGCGGTGTCGCGCTGTTGATCCCGCGCATCCCGCTCCGCCAGCTCGCGAAAAAGGGCGTGAAGGTTAACACTAAGTCCTTGTTCCTTCAACTGGTTATAGCGCCTCTTGGCACGTTCTTCCAGGCTCGCGGTGAGAAATATCTTCAGCGGGGCATCAGGGAATACGACGGTCCCCATGTCGCGGCCGTCTGCGACCAGCCCCGGGGGCGCGGCGAAGGTGCGCTGCCTGGCCAGCAACGCCTCGCGAACAGCGGGGATGGCGGCCACCTGGGAGGCCGCGTTGCCCACCTGTTCGGTGCGGATCGCGCTGCCCACGTCCTCGCCGGCCAGCAGAACCCGGGACTCCCCATCGGCATCGACCGGAAATTCGACCTGCAGCCCGCGGGCCGCCTCGGCCAGGGCCGGCACGTCGTCGAGCGCGATGCCGGTCCGCGTCGCGGCAAGTGCCGTCAGGCGGTACAGGGCCCCGCTGTCCAGCCAGTGCCAGCCGCAGCGGCGGGCCAGCAGGCGCGACAGGGTGCCCTTGCCCGAACCGCTGGGGCCGTCGATGGTAATGACAGGCACGCCGCTCATCGGGCGCTGATCCCCAATCCGCGGCCGGCGGCCAGTTCCACGAAGCCGGGGAAGGAGGTGTTCACGTTGGCGCAGTCGCGGACATGGATGTCGCCCCCGGCACGCAGGGCCGCCATGGCGAAGGACATGGCAATGCGGTGATCGCCGTGGCTCTCGACCGTGCCGCCGCTCAGGGCGCCGCCCTGGATGACGATGCCGTCCGGCGTCGGCCGCGCCGAGATGCCGCAGGCCATCAGGCCGTCCGCCATCACCTGGATGCGGTCGCTTTCCTTGACCCGCAGCTCTTCCGCCCCGGTCAGCACCGTCTCGCCCTCCGCGCAGGCCGCGGCGACGAACAGGGCCGGGAATTCGTCGATGGCGAGCGGCACCAGTTCATCGGGAATGTGAATACCGTGCAGCGGTGCGGCGCGCACCCGCAGGTCCGCCACCGGCTCCCCGCCGGCCTCGCGCGGGTCGAGGATTTCGATGTCCGCACCCATCAGGCGCAGGATGTCGATCACCCCTGTCCGGGTCGGGTTGATCCCCACATGCGTCAGGGTCAGGTCGGAACCCGGCGCGATGCTGGCGCCGACCAGGAAAAAGGCGGCCGAAGAGATATCTGCCGGCACATCGATGGCGGTGGCCTGCAGGCGGCCGCCCCCTGTCAGGCATACCCGGTTGCCTTCCGTCTCCACGGCATAGCCGAACCCACGCAGCATGCGCTCGGTGTGGTCGCGGGTCGGTGCCGGTTCCGTCACGCAGGTACGACCCTGGGCGTAGAGGCCGGCCAGCAGCAGGCTGGACTTGACCTGAGCACTGGCGACCGGCATCTCATAATCGATGCCGGTGAGAGAACTGCCGCCATGAATCCGCAGCGGCGGTGTGCCGTCGGCGCCGGTGTCGATCTCCGCCCCCATGGTGGACAGCGGATCGCTGACACGGCGCATGGGACGGCGGCTCAGCGAGGCGTCGCCCACCAGTTCGGTGTCGAAGGCCTGTCCGGCCATCAACCCCGCCATCAAGCGCATGGAGGTGCCGGAATTGCCCATATCGAGCGCCGAACCCGGCGCTTTCAAGCCGTGCAGCCCCACGCCGTGGACCGTCACCCGTCCGTTGGCAGGCCCCTCGATGGTCACCCCCATGGCGCGGAAGGCCTTGAGCGTGGCCAGGCAATCCTCCCCTTCCAGAAATCCCTCGATCTCGGTGGTTCCTTCGGCCAGGGCGCCCAGCATGATGGAGCGATGGGAGATCGACTTGTCCCCGGGGACGCGCAACTCGCCGTCGAGATGCCCGCCGGGAGTCAGATGAAATTCAGTGTAGTTCGGCATATGTCGAACAGCCTTTCGGATTCAGCAATGAAGATGGAAATGCGGACGAGAAAGCACGCCGCCCGTCAATGACAAAAACGGTCGCGGGCCGCCTTGGCGCGCGCGAAGATATCCAGCAGGCGCGCCTCGTCCCCTGCACGGATCGCCTCCGTCAAACCGTCCAGGTCTTCACGGAAGTGTTCGAGGGCATCGAGCAACGCCTCGCGGTTGGCGAGGCAGATATCCCGCCACATCACGGGATCGCTGGAGGCGATGCGGGTGAAGTCGCGGAACCCGCCGGCTGCGTAACGGAAGACCTCGTCGCTCTCCCCCATGCGCCCCAGGCTGCCCACCAGGGAAAACGCCAGCATGTGTGGCAGGTGGCTGGTCACGGCCAGGATCGTGTCGTGATGCGCTACGCTCATCTCTTCGACCACGGCGCCGGCGACCTCCCACATCCGGCGCACCTGCCCGACCGCCTCGGGATCGGAATACGGCAGTGGCGTGAGGATAACGCGGCGCCCTTCGTACAGTTCGGGAAAGGCCGCCGCCACACCGCTGCGTTCGGTGCCTGCGATGGGATGTCCCGGCACGAACGTCGCGCGCTGCCCCAGCACGGCCTCGACATCGCGCACCACGCTTTGTTTGGCACTGCCGGCGTCGGTGACGATCGCCCCCGGCTCGAGGGCCTCGCGGATCTGCGCACAGGCCGTCCCCATGGCGCCCAGCGGCACCGCCAGCAGCACCATGTCCGCGCCCTTGACCGCCTCAGCCGGATCGGTGCTGTAGCGGTCTATCACTCCCAGTCGCACGGCCTCCTCCAGGTGTTCGGTGCGTCGACTGGTCCCGACTATCTCACGGCAATAACCGGAGTGACGCAGCGCCAGTGCCAGGGAGCCGCCGATCAGACCGACACCGATGATGGTGAGGCGATCGATCATGAATCCAGAACCTTGTCGAGCGCCTGCAGGGCGCGCGCATTCTGTGTCTCGGTGCCGACGGAGAACCGCAGATGCTGCGGCAGGCCGTAAGCGGCGATGGGCCGGACGATGATGCCTTCCCGAAGCAGGGCCTGATAAATCGCGCCGGCCTCGTGCCCGACGTCGACGGTCAGGAAATTGCCTACGGAAGGGATGTATCTCAACCCGCGTGTCTCGCAACCGGTGCGCAGCTGCTCGAGTCCGAGATGATTGACCTCGACGCTGCGCCGTACATGATCCTCATCGTCCAGTGCCGCGAGCGCCGCCATCTGACCCAGGATGTTGGTATTGAAGGGCTGCCGGACCCGGTTAAGGATATCTGCCACCTGCGGGTTGGATACCGCATAGCCGACCCGCAGGCCCGCCAGGCCGTGGATCTTGGAAAAGGTGCGGGTCACGACCAGGTTGGGAAATTCTTCCAGCCATTGCAGTGCGTTCGGGTAGTCCGGTTCGGTCACGTACTCGCAGTAGGCCTCATCCACCACCACCAGCACCTCTTCCGGCACCCGGCGCAAAAAGGCCCGCAGCGCATCACTCGTCAGCCAGGTACCGGTCGGATTGTTGGGATTGGCGATGAACACCACGCCCGTTTCGGCATCTATCCCCTCGGCCATGGCGTCCAGGTCGTGCCCATAGGGCTGGGCATGATCCGGCGGATTGGCGACCGCCGGCTTTGCCTCGGCGCCGACCGCCCGGGTCACGATGAAATAAACGGCAAAGGCGTGTTGCGAAAAAACGGCGTTCCTGCCCGGCCCCAGGTAGGCGCGCGCCACCAGGTCCAGGACGTCGTTAGAGCCGTTGCCGAGCGTGATCCAGGCCGGATCCACGCCCAGTTTTTCGGCCAGCCCGCGCTTGAGCGCAAAGCCGTTGCCGTCGGGATAAAACGCCACCCCGTCCAGATAGGCGCGAATCGCCGTCATGGCCCGCTCGCCGGGGCCCAGCGGATTTTCGTTCGAGGCCAGCTTGAGCGCTTCGCTGATGCCCAGCTCGCGCTCCAGTTCCTCCACGGGTTTGCCGGGCTCGTAAGGTCGAAGCCCCTGCACGCCCGAGTGGGCACGGGCAATGAAATCAATCCCCATAGCGAATCACAGAACGGCGCGGGGATAGGAACCCAGCACCTTGCACAGGTCCGCCTCTGCGCTCAGGTCCTTCAGCGCATGACTGACGTTGGCGTCCTGGGCGTGTCCTTCCAGGTCGAGAAAGAAAACATACTCCCAGTTCACGCAATGCGAGGGACGCGACTCGATACGGGTCATGCTCACCCCGTTGCGGGCCAGCGGCTCGATCAGCTTGAACAGCGACCCCGGCCGGTTGGCGGTGGACACCAGCAGCGAGGTCTTGTCGCGACCACTGGGTGACACCTGCTGACGGCCGATGATGAGGAACCGCGTGGTGTTGTCGGGATGATCTTCGATATTGCGGGCGAGCACCTGGAGTTCGTACAACTCGGCCGCCGCCTCGCCGGCGATTGCCGCCGCATCCGGTTCGGCCTTGGCCCGCCTGGCCGCCTCGGCATTGCTGATTCCGCTCACCCGTTCCGCCTGCGGCAGCTTGGCGTCCAGCCATTCCCGGCACTGGGCCAGGGACTGCTGATGGGAATAAACGCGCTTGATCTTGGACATGTCCGTCTGGGTGGACAGCAGATGGTGATGAATGCGCAACAGCACTTCGCCGCAGATTTTCAGCGGCGACTGCAGGAACATGTCCAGGGTATGGCTGACGACACCCTCGGTGGAATTCTCCACCGGTACCACGCCGTAATCCGCCGTGCCGGCCTCCACCTCGCGGAACACCTCATCGATGGACGACAACGGCACGGTATTCACGGAATGACCGAAATGCTTGAGCGCCGCGGCCTGGGTGAAGGTGCCGGCAGGTCCGAAATAGGCAATGCGCATGGGCTGCTCGAGCGCCAGACAGGCCGACATGATCTCGCGGAACAGGCGGGCTATCTCTTCGCCCGACAGCGGGCCGGGATTCTGCTCGATGATCTTGCGCAGTACCTGCGCCTCGCGCTCCGGGCGGTAAAAGGCCGGCTCACCGCCGGCCGCCTGCTTCACGTGGGCGACGTCCTGTGCGCAACGCGCACGCTCGCTGATCAGCGTCAGCAGTTGTGCGTCGAGCTCATCGATGCGTGCACGCAATCCGTTTAGTTCTTGTTCTTCAGACATGGGGCCTCACAGCACGCGCACGTTGAGCACGCCGCTGATGGCGGCGATGGCTGCGCGGGTCGGTTCGTCGATGTCCGCTTCGACGTCGACCAGGGTATAAGCCAGTTCGCCGCGTGATTCGTTGATCATGTGCAAAATATTCACACCGGCCTCCCCCAGATGGTGTCGGGGAAGTTTACCGAATTGCGCACGTTGCCGTTTTCCAGGTAGTCGCGCAGCTGGTCGACCACCATCACGGCGCAGTTCTCCTCGGCCTCGCCGGTGGAGGCGCCGAGATGCGGCAGAGTGATGATGCCCGGCTTGCCCTTCAGCTCGCGTGCCGGAAAATCGCACACATAGGCATGCAAATGGCCCGCTTCGATCGCCGCCGCCACGGCCTGGTTGTTCACAATGCCGTCGCGGGCGAAGTTGAGCAGCACCGCGCCTTCGGGCAGCAACCGGATGCGTTCCTCGTTGATTAGATTGCGCGTCGCGTCGTTCAGCGGAACGTGAAAGGTCACAAAATCCGAACTGCGCAGGACCTCTTCGATGCTGCCGCCCTGCACCACGCCTGACGATAACTGCCAGGCACGTTCGACGGTAATCTTCGGGTCGAAACCGATGACGTTCATCCCGAGTGCGCGCGCACTGTTGGCCACCTGCACGCCGATGGCGCCAAGACCAACCACTCCCAGGGTCCGTCCGGGCAGCTCGAAACCGGAGAACTGTTTTTTACCGGCTTCGACCTGCTTATGCAGCGACTCGTCGTCGCCCTCCAGTTCGGACGTGTAACGCCAGGCCTGACATATATTTCGAGCCGCCAACAGCATGCCGGCGATGACCAGTTCCTTCACCGCATTGGCATTGGCGCCGGGGGCGTTGAACACCGGCAGGCCGAGATCGCTGAGACGCTGGACGGGAATGTTGTTGACCCCGGCCCCGGCGCGGGCGAC
>JARRKE010000098.1 GCA_037388465.1 Gammaproteobacteria bacterium | reverse complement strand
GTGGCGCGCCGTCGTTTTCGCCGAACAGGTCGTCGGCAGCGATCTCCATCGTCACGTTGCGGCTGGTGGTGCTTCCCGCGCCGCCGTTGATCAGCACACTGCCTCCCGGCGGGTAAGGATCCGTCTTAGGCACCACCACAGCGCTGGTTTCTGTGGCTGCTTGCAACGGACCCGTCCCGGGGTCCACCGTGGGGGTGATGCGATACTGGTAGCTGGTGCCAGGATCGATCGAACGATCGTCGAACTGCGTGCCATCCAGGCCTGAGCTAAGCAGCACCCAATCCCCCGTCATGCCCTGGGTAGGGGAGATCACGCGGCGGAAGATATCGGTTGAGATCAGTTTGCCCAGCAGGGGGTCTCCCCACCAGATCCTGATATAGGGTCTCAGGTTCAGGTCCAGCTCGGGGCGCACGTTCAGGTCTCCAAGGCTACCAACCCGATCGTCAGACGGGTCGAAGGGGTCCTGCCCGTTCGGGTCGACGAAGCACTGCGGGACTTCCGATCCATCGCTTTCGCCGCCGCCATCCGTGTCGGAATTGCGCGGGTCGGTACCAGCGCGGAACTCACACAGGCTGTCCAGGCCATCGCCGTCCAGGTCGCCTTTTTCGCCAAAGACGCCGTTGGCCTTCTCCCAGGCGTCCGGCAGACGGTTTCCGTCGCTGTCTTCGCTGGGCGGCACGGCGAAGGAACCCTGGGCTTCACGGCGGAAGTTGTCCCAGGTGGCGACTACTTTCACCTGGTAGGAACCAACGGCAGTCGGCTCCTCGCCATCGGTTGGGGGGGTGATGACGCCGGCGTCCGCCGAAGGTGTGATGCGGTACACGCCCCCATAGACGCCATCTCCGGCCATACCGTCGCCGTGGTTACCGTCATCCTGCAAGAGCAGGTTGCGCGAGACACCGGCGGCGTCGCGCACGCTCGCCACCACAGTGGCGCCCTTGATGGCGCCATCCGGGCCGACCAACATCGCCAGGATCGGCACGTGCTGCCCGGCATAACCGTTTTCGGGATCGCTGCCGATGAACAGGTACAGCTGGTAATCGCTGTCGGCTGAAACGCTGACGAAGAATTGCTGGTATATGCCCGCGATCTTCAGCGTGTACTTGCCGGGGATGACATTGTGCAGCTCCCAAACCTCATGCGTGCCGTTGAAGCGCCGCACGGCGCTCGGACCGGCGTCCGGGCCGAGCACACCCACCGGGATGGGGACCCCGTTCGGATCCAGGATCTGGACAATCTGCCCGTCCTGGGCGTTTTGCCAGGCGATGCTGACGACGACCTGCGTGCTGGTCTCGTCCACTTCGAACTGGTACTCGTTCGCTTTCTGCGGCTCGAGGGCCAAAACGGTTTGCAGGCGCTGGCGCCCGGCGATCTGGATAGCCTTGTAATCGTAGATGCGGCTGAGGTTGTTCTGCCAGCTCATGTCAGCCAGCGGAGCGTCGGCGGACTGCGGCCCAGCCGGGACGGTGCCCGCCGAGTCGGCGTAGTCGTAACTGCCGCCGGTCACCGCGGTGGAGATGTGCTGCAGCAAGGTCTCGTTGGCGGAAGGGCCCAGGGCGACTACGTGGATCGGACAGCCCTCGGCGCTGACCAGCGGCTTGACACTGGGATCATCCCAGTAGGGCGTCACATTTTCGTGCCCGTCGCTGAGCAGCACGAAACTGCACTGGCGGCTAGGGTCTTTCTTGGGGTGGTATTCCTGTTGGGCGCGTAACATGCCCGGACCGATGGCGGTTAAACCGTCGGCGGGTTCGACCAGGATATCGTTCAGGATGGCCTGGCGGTGGCTCCCGCCGCCGCTGTTCAGGGTGTCCAATGCCTGGCGCAGGGTGGCGGAGGTGTCGAAGTTGACGTAGCCGCCCCGGTCGCTGTCGGCCAACTCGTCCACCAGCAGGCTGGCGGCGTTGCGGGCTGCCTCGATGCGTCCGCTGGTGCCCCCCATGCTGCCCGAGCTGTCCAGCACGACCATCACATCCTGGGCGCGCGGCACGTATAGGATGGCTCCCGACTCGCTGTCCGAAGCGCTGCCCAGGCGCACGCCCAGGTCGTAGAACTGCCCATCCTCGGCGCCATCTGTATCGCGTGGCGAGCGTACCAGCAGCCAGTAATCATCCTGCACGTAAGCCGAACTCAGGATGGTGGCCGCGATCGTCGGGCTGCCCGTGCTGGTTTTGGTCAGCGCGACCTCGAAGTCGTCGCTGGTCAGCCCCGCGACCGGGCTGCCGTCGGCGCCCTCGACGTGCAAGCGCACGACGAAATTGCGCGGGTCGGCAGCGGTGCCGACCATGTCGAAAGCCGCCGCGGTGGGGCTCTTGATGTTGATCGTCGGGTTGAGGCAGCCGTAGCTCACGTCAACTGGGCCGGAGTCGTCGATGGCGGTGACCACGCCGGCCACGCGATTCAGAGTGCTGGTGGCGATCGTGCGGGACCAGGTGGGGCCGAAATTCGTCCAGCGGTTGGCCAGGTTGTTGGCGTTGTTCACCAGCAGCACGCTGAAACTGTAGGATTTGCCGCGCCCGTCGAAGTCAAAGCCGATGAAATCACATTGCGAGGCCGGGTTGAAATCGATATAACGCACCGAGCGCGGGTTCATGTTCAGCGTATGACTGGCATAAGACGGCCCACCGCTGACGCTAATCGGACCGCTCAGCCCGCTGGAGTTGTTGTTGATCTCCGTGTCACGGAAATCAACGCGCGCGTCGCTGTTGGTAAAGCGGTAAGCGTATAAAGCCAGGCTGTAATCGGTGAAATCCCTGCGGAAAGTGCTGCCTTTGCCGCTGATGAAGCTCTTCAGGCTGGTGAGCGTGCTGGCGGCGCCCGAGAGCGGCGTGTAAAAATCGCTGAGCGCATGCCAGCCCTGTACCGGTTCGATTTCGCTGCCGGTGGTGTACTGGTCTAACAGCCACGTCCACCAGGCGGCGGAAGTGTAGGAATTGGTGGTCAGGTCGCTGGAACGGACCGCGTCGCTGCCGAGGATGCCGTTGATTTCAGGGATGAACAGGTGCCCGGTGTCGGCGTCCAGGGTCGGCTCGTAGCGGTCCTCGACGGAGCGGGCGATACCCTCGCCGTAAAAGCCATCCCAACCCGGAGTGGGCTGGTAGTGGCACTGGATCAGGTGTTGCATTTCGTGGATCGCCAGCAGGCGTTTTTTGAGGATATCATTCCCTTCCACCCATTCGTCGTCCACCAGGATCGAGTTGCATGTTGGCGTGCCGCCGCCGCGTGGATCCTCGGCGATATAGATGGTCAGCGTGCTGCCGCTCCATAGGAAAGGTAAGTTGCGATCCTTATAGAAGCGCATGGCGTCTGCGGCCTCGTTGGCCATATCCACGGCGTACTGGTTGTCACCGCCGGGAGTGTCGACGTTAGCCAGCTTGTGCTCGCAGCGCCCGGCGTAATCGCTGGCATCGCAGCGGCCCAGGTTAGTGGCTGTGTCGGTTTCGGTGTAATACACGTCTACGGTGTAGTTCGTTCCCCCGTAAGAAAAATTCAGCTGGTAGCATTGGTCCAGATCGACGTCCTTGCCGCGCAGGTTTTGCGTCACCGGTGGGCTGCAGGAATCGGGCGCGTCCGGTGCATCCGGAACGCTCAACGCCTCCCCGACAACGCCTGTAGCGATCGGCGTCGCTCCGGCTTGCCCCATTGGGATCAGAAATGGAACGGCTAGAAGGATCAGGATGAGTAGCGAGAGCCAATACTTCTTCATGGGTTTCTCCTTGTATTCAATTATGGAAACAGATGGGGGTCAACGGACCCTCGGATCGGAAGAAGAATCAGGATTGATTTGTACTTAACCTACCTGATTATGAGGATTAAATTAACATAGATTTGGTTAAATCTTGCACATTGGCGTTTGACGGCAAATTCTAGTGAGACTTCAGAATAGCGACGTTCACTGTCTGCTTTAGCGGGCAGAGAACATCATCGTAGGAGTGTATCTGGTTCAACAACGAGAAGGGCTTGTTCCCAGAACCTGCTGCAGTGAGTGAGCAGAACCGGGCGGATGAAGAACATCAGCCGGAAACCGGCAGTGCGAGTGCGTGAGATCTTCTGAATTGTCAGATGATATAATTGAACATGAATTGAACGCGATTATCTACGAGGCGAATAGTAATTCAGCGTTTTTATACTCCCTGTGAGAGATCAGTTGTGGGTAATTTAAGCGACTTAAGAGAAAATGCTGGTGGACTTCAGCATGAGGAGTCCCTGCTGTTGCAGGTGACTTCTATTCAGGAGAGCCTTCGCCAATGGGTAAATCTACAATCTGCATTTGAGTGGCAGTTGCAACAAACCGCGAAATTCTTCGAACGAGATCGTCGGGACGCTTTGGCAGAACTACAAGCCCGGCTCCATCTCTTGATTGATTGACCTGGTCCCCATGGAGAATTTATTCCGGTCAATCTTGTTGCTTCAGAAAAAATTAATTACCGAGGGTGTTTCATCTATTGTTATCGGGGGGATGGCTGTCGCTGCCTGGGGAGAGCCACGTGTCACCAGAGATGTTGATTTAAAAGTGCTTCTCAACCGGCAAGATGCAGTTCGATTGATCGAGATATTATCACCCAACTATAAATTTCTAGTTCCTGTTCCAGAAGAAACGCTTCGGAAACAGGCTTTGATATTTGTTCAGGATTCGGTGGGAACTCGTCTGGATTTACTGCTCGCGGATACGCCATACGATGTAACAGCAATTCAGCGGGGGCGTGATGTTGAAATACAGCCAGGGACAATAATCCATAGAAACTTCGTAGGGGACTGCCGCTTTCAAGCGGCAGGGGAATACGAGAACGACTTCGTCGTTTGATTAGATAGTTGACAAACATCGAATATCGTAGTACATTTGTTCTATGAGCGACAGGCGGTATCGACGCAACGCGGGAAGCGTTTTCTCGTTGAAGTATCACCTTGTCTGGTGTCGGAAATACAGACGCAAGGTGTTGATGGGCGAAATCGCCGATGATTTGTGCTCCTTGCTGTACCAGAAAGCGCAAGAACTGGGCGTAACAATTGAGGCGCTTGAGATCTCCCCTGATCACGTGCATCTGTTTATCGAGAGCGATCCAACCGAAGCGCCGCAACATCTTGCCAACCAGTTCAAAGGCTTTACTTCTCGCTTGTTGCGCAAGAAGTATCCGCAATTGGGCTCTCGCCTGCCTAGCCTTTGGAGCAGAAGCAACTACGTGGGTACAGTTGGTTTTGTCTGCGAAGAAACCGTCAAGCGATATATCGAGAACCAAAAGTCGAGCTAGACCATGATCCGAACTTATAAGTATCTTCTTCGCCCAAACGACGAACAGGCTAAGTCTCTGGACTTTTTGCTTTGGCAATCCCGTCTTGTCTATAATGCCGCCCTTGAGCAGCGCATTACAAGCTATCGGGAAACAGGCAAGCGGATCGGCTACGGAGCGCAATGGGCACGCTTTCGCGATCTGCGCCACGATAATCCAGATACCTTCGGGAAGCTGAACGCCACCAGTGTTCAACAGCTTTTGCGCCGTTTGGATAAAGCGTTCGGCGCGTTCTTCCGCAGAGTAAAAGCGGGTGAGACCCCCGGTTATCCACGTTTCAAGGGGCGCAATCGCTTCAAGAGCATCGAGTATACCTACGGCGACGGTTGCAAGCTGCGCCGGAACCAGCAAGGCCGCAGGTCGTTCTACGTTCAGAACGTCGGTGAAGTACAAATGTGCTACCATCGAGCCACCCCTACCGAGGCTGAAATCAAGCACGCCGTGATCAAGCGGGTTGGGGAACGGTGGCATGTCTGCCTGATGCTCGAGTTGCTCGAACCCGGAAAGCGACCGATCCAGACGGGAAAGCAAGTAGGTGTGGATGTCGGTTTGAAAAGCCTGGCCGCCCTTTCTAGTGGGGAGTTGGTTGAAAACCCCCGCTGGCTGAGAGAGAGCCTTACGAACCTCCGTCGCCTTTCCCGTCATGCTTCCCGGCAGGTCAAGGGAAGCAACCGCCAGCGTAAAACCTACCGGCAGATTGCTCGCTTGCACGAGCAGGTCGCTAATCAGCGAGCGGATTATCTGCACAAGGTCAGCAACCGGCTTGTAGCTGAGAATGACCTGATTGCTATCGAAAACCTTTCCCTCGGCTTTATGAACCGAAACGGACACCTGGCCCTTTCTTCGCATGATGCTGGCTTCGGACTGTTCCGGCAGATGTTGGAATACAAGGCTGAAAGCGCTGGTATTCCAGTCATCGCCGTGAACCCGTCCAATACGACCCAGGCATGTAGCCGATGCGGGAGCATTGTTCCTAAAGGTTTGTCGGTTCGTGCGCATGAATGTCCTGACTGTGGTCTGATCCTTGACCGAGACGTGAACGCGGCTCGTAATATCTTGACTTTGGCTTTGTACAACCCGCTCGGACGGAGCGGTCAGCCGGTAACGTGGGCGGTTGCGCCGAGCGTTGGCTGAGAAGCCGCCTCGTTTACGAGGCGGAGATCGTCAC
>JARRKE010000097.1 GCA_037388465.1 Gammaproteobacteria bacterium | reverse complement strand
GAGGCCGGCATCGTCAGTCCGCTGCAGTCCAACGGCCAGCGCGAGGTCATCGCCAACGCACCGCCGGAGTGATACAACTGCCGGTATCGCCGCCCGGCACCCGGTCTCCGCTATGCGGTCCAAAGCACTCAGCACTCGTATTCACACCCATGGTTCCTGTTCCGATGAAACGTTCCCTGTTCCTCGTTACCCTGCTCCTGCTGTCCGCCATGCCTGCCTGGGGGGCGGATGCCGTCAGCCGGCTGAACGACTTCTTCCTCAATACCGGCAGCCTGCAGGGCGGGTTCAAGCAGACGGTGGTGGACGAAAACGGCAAGCTGGTGCAAAAGGCGGACGGGGATTTCCTGCTGCTGCGTCCCGGCCGCTTCCGCTGGGAATACAAGCATCCGAACCAGCAGCTGATCGTGTCCGATGGGCAGTACCTGTGGATCTACGATCCGGATCTCGCCCAGGTGACCGTCAAGTCCATCGGCAAGGCCCTGGGCGTGGCGCCCATCATGCTGCTCAGCCAGAAGCGCAAGCTGAGCGATGATTTCATCGTCAGCACCCTGCCGGCCGCGCACGGCCTGGACCGGGTGGAGCTGGACCCCAAGGTCGAGGACACCGATTTCCGCAAGATCATCTTCGGCCTGCAAGGCAACGAGGTCCGCCAGATGGTGCTGTTCGATCAGTTCGGACAGAAGACCACCATCGTGTTCGAGCATCTCAAGGTCAACGCACCGATCTCGCCGGCACGCTTCCACTTCACGCCGCCGCCCGGCGTGGATGTCATCAACGCCGCCGAACCTTCCTGAGCTTGGACCTGTTCGAAGACCAGCTACCCACCTACCAGCCGCTTGCGGACCGCATGCGGCCGCAGACCCTGGACGAGTTCTACGGCCAGTCGCATCTGCTCGGTCCCGACAAGCCACTGCGCCGCGCCATCGAGGAGGACCGCCTGCACTCCATGGTGTTCTGGGGGCCGCCGGGTACCGGCAAGACCACCCTGGCGCGCATGATCGCGCATTACTGCGGCGCGCAGTTCCTGAGCCTGTCCGCCGTGCTGTCGGGGGTGAAGGAGATCCGTGAGGCCATCGCCAAGGCCCGCGAGGCGCGCCAGATCGACGGTCGCGCCACCGTGCTGTTCGTCGACGAGGTGCACCGCTTCAACAAGTCGCAGCAGGATGCCTTCCTGCCGCATATCGAGAACGGCACCGTGTTCTTCATCGGCGCCACCACCGAAAATCCGTCCTTCGAACTCAACAACGCGCTGCTCTCGCGGGTGCGCACCTATGTGCTCAAGTCGCTGACCGAGGAAGAACTGCGCCGCATCATCCGCCACGCGCTGGAAGACGAGGCCAACGGCCTGGGTGAGCGGCATATCGAACTGGCGGCCGAGCAGGAGGAACAGCTGGCGCGCACCGCCGACGGCGACGCACGGCGCGCCCTCAATCTGCTGGAGATCGCCGCCGACCTGGCCGAGGAGCAGGACGGGCACGCGGTCATCACCGATCAGACCCTGCAGGAGGTCCCCAGCCAGGGGCTGCGCCGCTTCGACAAGCACGGCGAATATTTCTACGACCAGATCTCCGCGCTGCACAAGTCGGTGCGCGGCTCCGATCCCGATGCCGCGCTGTACTGGCTGTGCCGCATGCTGGACGGCGGCTGCGACCCGCTTTACGTCGCGCGGCGGGTGGTGCGCATGGCCTCCGAGGACATCGGCAACGCCGATCCGCGCGCCTTGCAGCTCGCGCTGGCCGCCTGGGACACCTACGAGCGCCTGGGTTCGCCCGAAGGCGAGCTGGCCATCGCCCAGGCCGTGGTCTACATGGCCGTGGTGCCCAAGAGCAACGCCGTGTACACCGCCTTCGGCGCCGCCATGCGCAGCGCCCGCGAGCACGGCACGACGGAGGTGCCGCTGCACCTGCGCAACGCGCCGACGCGCCTGATGAAGGAGCTCGATTACGGCAAGGACTACCGCTACGCCCACGACGAGGAGGAGGCCTATGCCGCGGGCGAGCGCTATTTCCCCGACGAGATGGCGTCGGAACGGTACTACTATCCGCGGGATCGCGGCCTGGAGGCGAAGATCCGGGCGCACCTGGAGCACTTGCGTCAGCTCGACGCAAACGCCAAAGTAAAGGGGCGCGGTAAAAAACAGGATAAATAAAGGCATCGCATCCGCGATGTCTTCGACAAAATCCGCGAGGGGGGATGATGGGGGATCAGACCGACTTCGGAACGGGAACGGCGGAGCATCAGGATGCCCTGGGTGAAGCCGTCACCGCCTTTTTGTCGCGTCACGCCCCGTTCGACCACATGGAGTCGGACGCGCTCGAATTTCTGGCCGGGCGTCTGCATATCGGTTTTTACGCTGCGGGCGATACCATCACCGGCCCGCAGGACGGACCCGCTTCCCGCTACTACATCGTCAAGCAGGGCCGCGTCGTGGGCGTGTCGCCCGAGGGCGAGGGCGGTGCCGAAAACGCCTGGGAACTGACCCCGGGTGAGAGTTTTCCCATCGGCGCGCTGCTGGCCGAACGTCCCGCGCATACCGCGCATCGCGCCGCCGAAGACACCTTTCTCTACGAACTCGACAAGGCCGATTTCGACCGCCTGCTGCATCGCAGTGAGGCCTTTCGCGATTTCTGCACCCGCCGCCTGGCCAACCTGCTGGAGATCGTCCAGCAGCGCGCGCAGGCGGGCGTCACCCGGGAAACCGCCGGCGGCGCGGCGCTCGAACGCGCCCTGAGCGACGTCGTGCGCCGGCCGCCGCTGTCCGTGCGTCCCGATGCGACGCTGCGCGACGCGCTGGAGGCGATCCGCGACGCGCGGGTGAGCAGCATCGTGGTGGTGGATGAGGCAGGCGCGCCGCTGGGGCTGTTCACCCTGCAGGACCTGCTCGCCAAGGTGGTTCTGCCGGGCGTCGACCTGGACGTGCCGGTACGCGAAATGATGGGCGCGGAGTTCGTTTCGCTGCCGCCCCGGGCGACCGCCTATGAGGCGGCCGTGAGCATGGCGCAAAGCGGCGCCAAGCATCTGTGCGTGGTCGAGGACGGACGCCTGACCGGCGTGGTGACCGAGCGCGACCTGTTCAACGTGCGCGGCATCGGGTTGTCGCGCCTGAGCCGGGAGATCGCCGCCGCCGCCCCCGACGTGGACGCACTGGCGCGTCTGCAACGCGAACTGCACGGCTTCGTCGACCAGATGCTGTCGCAGGGCGTCGACGCCGTGCACATCCTGCGCATCATCAGCGGCTTCAACGACCAGATCACGCGCCGCGTGATCCGCCTGTGCGAGACCGAGGGCAAACCGGAAATCGACTACGTGTGGCTGGCCTTCGGCAGCGAGGGCCGCCACGAACAGACCCTCAAGACCGACCAGGACAACGGCATGCTGTTTCTGCCGCCGCAGGGCATGTCGGCGGAGGAGGCACGACGCCAGTTGCTGCCCCTGGCGGAACGCATCAACGAGGCCCTGGCACGCTGCGGTTATCCGCTGTGCCCCGGCGATGTCATGGCGCGCAATCCTGAGTGCTGCCTGAGCCTGGAGGAATGGCGCGACCGCTTCAACCGCTGGATCGATCAGGGCACGCCCGAACACCTGCTCAAGGCCACCATCTTTTTCGACTTCAGGGCCGTGGCGGGCGACGCCGCGCCGGCCGAGGAACTGCGCGCGCATTTGTTGAAGCAAAGCGCGCGCAACAGCCGTTTCCGCCGGCAGCTTGCCGAGAACGCCTTGCGGCTGCGTCCGCCGCTCGGCCTGTTCGGCGATTTCCGGACGTCCAAGCATAACGGCGTCGCCACCGTGGACCTGAAGACCCACGGGGTGACGCCGTTCGTGGATGCCGCACGCATCCACGCACTGGGGCATGGCATCGGGGCAACCACGACCCTGGAACGGCTCGATGCTGCAGCAGCGCAGGGGGTGCTGCAGCCGGAGGCCGTGTCGGCCTGGCGCGACGCCTTTCGCTATATCGAACTGCTGCGCATGCGCCTGCATCGCGAGCAGGCGCGCGAGGGCAACGCGCTTTCGAATCACATGGCGCCGGACCAGCTCAACGACCTGGAGCAGCGCATCCTCAAGGAGTCGTTTCGCCAGGCGAGAAAACTTCAGGCGGGGCTAGCCCTGGAGTACCAGCTATAATCTTTTGATCCGATGCAAGGGCTACACGGGGGCATCGGGCAAAAAAACTGGAGTCGGTACGGCCACGGAGCGGGCCAATAAAAGCAAACGTAACTTGGGAGGAAGTAACGTGATAAGCAAAGAGAACGCCAGTGCCTACTGGGCGGCCAATCTGCGCCTGCTGGTAGGCTGTCTCGTCGTGTGGTTCATCGTTTCCTACGGGTTCGGCATTATCCTCGCCGCACCCTTGAACCACATTCATCTCGGTGGATACCCGCTCGGCTTCTGGTTCGCACAGCAGGGTTCTATCTACACCTTCGTGATCCTGATCTTTTTCTATGCCTGGCGCATGAACAAGCTGGATCGTCATTACGACGTGCACGAAGACTAACAGGGGGATAATCCATGAGCCTTCAGACACTGACCTATCTGGTTGTCGGTGCCAGCTTCGTTTTGTATATCGGCATCGCAATCTGGGCCAAGGCAAGAAGCACCGGTGAGTTCTACGTCGCCGGCAAGGGTGTTCATCCCGTTGCCAACGGTATGGCCACTGCCGCCGACTGGATGTCGGCCGCCTCGTTCATTTCCATGGCCGGCCTCATCGCCTTCAAGGGCTACGACGCCTCCGTGTATCTGATGGGGTGGACCGGCGGCTACGTGCTGCTCGCCATGCTGCTCGCACCCTATTTGCGTAAATTCGGCAAATACACCGTGCCCGAGTTCATCGGCGACCGGTATTACTCGCGCACCGCGCGCATCGTGGCCGTGATCTGCCTCATCGTCGCCTCCATCACCTACGTTATCGGGCAGATGAAGGGCATCGGCGTCGCCTTCGGCCGGTTCCTGGAGGTCGATTTCCACACCGGCGTGGTGGTGGGTATGGCCATCGTGTTCGTCTACGCCGTGCTGGGCGGCATGAAGGGCATCACCTACACGCAGATTGCGCAGTACGTGGTGCTGATATTCGCCTACACCGTGCCCGCGATCTTCATCTCCCTGCAGCTGACCGGCAACCCGCTGCCGCAACTGGGCCTGGGTAGCACGATGAACGGATCGGAAACGCACTTGCTGACCAAGCTGAATCACGTGCTGGTCGATTTGGGTTTCGCATCGTACACGGCGGAGAAGGGGGGCATGTTGAATATGTTCCTGCTGACCCTGTCGCTGATGATCGGCACGGCGGGGCTGCCCCACGTCATCATCCGCTTCTTCACCGTGCCGCGCGTGCGTGATGCGCGTGTCTCCGCCGGCTGGAGTCTGGTGTTCATCGCCATTCTCTACACCACGGCGCCGGCCGTGGGTGCGATGGCCATCTACAACTTCATCAAGACCATCCAGACCGGACCGGTGGGTGCGCCGACCGCCAACCTGGAGTTCGACCAGCGTCCGCAGTGGTTCAAGAACTGGGAGAAGACCGGCCTGCTGAAGTTCGAGGACAAGAACGGCGACGGCCGTATCCAGTACTACAACGACAAGAACCAGTCGTATGCCGAGGCGGCCAGCGCTTTCGGCTGGAAGGGCAACGAGATGGTCAAGGTCGACCGCGACATCATGGTGCTCGCCAATCCGGAAATCGCCAAGCTGCCCGACTGGGTGATCGCCCTGGTGGCCGCAGGCGGTATCGCGGCGGCGCTCTCGACCGCGGCAGGGTTGTTGTTGGCGATAGCGTCGGCCATATCGCATGACCTGTTGAAGGGCGTGTTCATGCCGAAGATCTCGGAGAAAAACGAGCTCATGGCAGGACGTATCGCCATGGCAGGTGCCATCCTGGTGGCTGGCTATCTGGGCATGAATCCACCGGGCTTTGCGGCACAGGTGGTGGCCCTGGCATTCGGTCTGGCGGCATCGAGCCTGTTCCCGGTGCTGCTGCTGGGTATCTTCTCCAAGCGCGTCAACCGCATGGGGGCGATCAGCGGCATGCTGTCGGGCCTGACCGTCACGCTGGTGTACATCTTCATCTACAAGGGCTGGCTGTTCCTGCCCGGCACCAACAATCTGCCCAACACGGCGGAATACTGGCTGTTCGGTATTCAGCCTGAGGCGTTCGGTGCCGTGGGTGCGCTGGTGAACATCGTGGTGGCCTGGACCGTCTCCCGCATGACCGAGGCGCCGCCTGAGCACATCCAGGACATCGTCGAGCATGTCCGCATTCCCCGTGCAGCGGGGGAGACCGGCGCGTCCTGACGCACCGGTTGTCGTACCGTGACGGTGCGCCGGGTCTTGTGACCCGGCGCACTGTTTACTGATTCCCGCCATCATGGCCGGTATGATGCGGTCATGAGCACCTGATTGCGGAGACCTCCATGGACGAAGCGCTGGCGGATATCGTCAACTTTCTGCGCGCCAGTCCCCCCTTCGACACCCTGAGCGA
>JARRKE010000096.1 GCA_037388465.1 Gammaproteobacteria bacterium | reverse complement strand
CCGGGCGATTTCGTACCCATCGCCGAGCAGTCGGGACTGATCATGGATCTGGACGACTGGGTGATGCACGAGGCCATCCGGCAGCTGGCCGAATGGCAACGCGAAGGCATCGGTTTGTGCATGAGCATGAATGTGAGTGCGCGCCAGTTCGAAACGGCGGGATTCTGCGAGCGGCTGCGCGTCCAGTTCGCGCAACACCCGAATGTGGACCCGTCGGCCCTCAAACTGGAAATCGTGGAAAGCATCGCGATCAACGATCTGGAGCATGCGGCCCATACCATCGAGGAATGCGCGCAGCTCGGTGTACGTTTTGCGCTGGACGACTTCGGCACCGGCTACGCCTCCATCGCCTACCTGCGCCAGCTGCCGGTGGCATCCATCAAGATCGACCACAGCTTCGTGGCGGCAATGCTGGACAACCCCAGCGAATACGCGCTGGTGAAATCCCTGATCGGCATGGCGGAGTTCTTCAGGCTGGAGTGCATCGCCGAGGGCGTGGAGAGCACCGAGCAGATGGAGGCCCTGACGGCGGTCGGCTGCTACAAGGTGCAGGGCTTTGCCGTTGCCCACCCGATGCCGGCCGAAGCCCTGTATGAATGGCTCAAGGACTGGCCCGTCGGCGGCTGCCTGGAGCAGCTCGGCGCGGCCTGAGTTGCGCCCCGGTTCGGTGCGGCCTGGCGGCCCGCGAACCAGCCTGGTGCGCAGGTGTGCCGAAAAAACGCTGTGAACATGGCGGGGCGCCAGCCGGACAGGCTGGCGCAGCTCTTGCTTTATTAGAGATCGAGAATACGGGAGGCGTCCGACCTTGCGGTCAGGGCAGCCCGGTTTGACAGGGTAACTAGGGTTCCGGCTCGGTAGAGCGACTGGTCCAAGGGTTGCCCGGCCTCATGCACGAGGTTCCACGGCGGGACAAAAGCCCGGGAGGTTCGTCTCCCGTGCATGCCGTTTGTGGAACCTTCTTGCCACGTCACTTGCCGTGACCTGCGGTTCCCCGGCTGCACATGCCGATTTATGACTGTTTGGGCTGGTCAAGGGGAATGTCATGCAACAGGTGATGCGACAAAAAAGCGGCTACTGGCCGCATTTCCTCGCGCTGGGGTACGCCCTGGGCGGTTTCGCCCTCGGGCTGTGGCTGATCACACGCGCGCCGGGCTGGCCGACGCTGCCGGGGATGCTGCTGCTGGCGCACGCCATGGTGATCGGCGCCTACCTGGTGCACGAGTGCGCGCACAACACCATCTTTCTGAATAACCGCTACAACGCCTGGCTGGGCGAGCTGCTCGACTGGCTGGTGGGTTCCGCCTACGGTTCCTACGAAGGCATACGCCACAAGCATTTCCGCCATCACGTGGACCGCGCCGACGTCGTGGCCTTCGATTACCGTCCCATGCTGGAGCGCCATCCCGTATTGCTGCGTCTGGTGCAGGCCCTGGAATGGGCCTACATCCCGGCGGTGGATCTGCTCATGCATTCGCTGGTTCTCATCCTGCCGTTCCGGCTGGAGAGCCGGCGCTCACGCCGGGGGCGGGTGATCGCGGTGCTGTTCACCCGTATCCTGTTCTTCGCCTGGCTGGGCTGGGTCTCTCCCTGGGCGCTGCTCTGGTACGGCGTGGCATACATGCTGTTCCTGCACGTGATGCGCTTCATGGACGTCCATCAGCACACCTACGAGGTGTTCGAGACTCTGGAAGGCGAACGCGGCGTGGAGGCGGAGCAGTTCGACCGCAGCTACGAAAACCACAACACCTATTCCAACCTGATTTCGCTCAAGCACCCGTGGATGAATCTGTTTACGCTCAATTTCGGTTATCACAACGCGCATCACGTGCGTCCCACGGCGCCGTGGTATGCACTGCCGCGTCTGCATCGTGAACAGTTCGGCGACGACAGGTCGCAGATACTGTTCGTCTCCAATCTGTTGCGCTCGTATCACCGTTATCGCGTGGCGCGGGTGCTGAACGCCGATCCTGCCAATATGGACGTCGGCAACGGCCGCGATTTCATCGGTGTGGTCGGCGTGTCCTTTTTGACCGCGCATTGAGGCCGGCCGCATGACACAGGTGAAACGGTTCTGGCCGCTGCTGACCGGTACGCATAAATACGAAAAAACCCTCTCGACCCGTCATCACGGGCAGGGTGTGATCATCGAGGCGCCGATACTCGCCTATCTGATCGAGACGTCGAACGGCCGTATTCTTTACGACGTGGGCTGCGATTACGGCAAGATCGCCGATCCCGCGCTGCGCACCCGGTACTACGAGAACGAGGCGTTTCCCTTCGGTCCGCCGGAAATGACCGAGGAACAGCGCCTGCCCAATCGCCTGGCCGAGCTGGGTCTGGCGCCGGAGGACGTGGACGTGGTGTTCTGCGGTCATCTGCATTTCGATCACGGCGGCGGACTGTGCGAGATGTGCCATGCGGAGGTGCATGTGCACGGCCGCGAGCTCGCCGCGGCGAAGGCGCAGGCCGACGAGGCGTATTTCCAGGATGACTTCGCCGGCGACTACCGCTGGCGGATCATGGAAGAGGAGTACACGGTGACGCCGGGCGTGCAGGCCGTCGAATCGCCGGGGCATACGGCCGGCCACATGTCGCTGTTCATCGAACTGCCACGTGGCGCACCGATCATTCTCGCCGGCGATGCCGCGGATCTGCAGGAAAACATCGAGCAGGAGATCGCCCCCGGCCTGTGCTGGGAGGACCGCGAAGATCTGGCGCTGGACAGCATCCGCAAGCTCAAGCATCTCGCGACGGAGACCGGTGCGGAACTCTGGCCCAATCACGATATGGCGTTTTACCGCAGTCGCCGCCGCTTCCCGGATTTCTACGAGTAGGTTGCATGCATCAGGTTCCCCCCGAATACGTCGGCTTGTGGCGACGCGATCGCATCGTGCACCCGGATGGCACGCGCGATGTGACCACCGAGGTCTATTGGCTGCAGAGTCACGGGCTGTATGTTGATCTGCGGATTCCGCAGCCGCGTCCGGATTTTCGCGGCTACCGGCGCGTCGAGGATCTGCCGCCCGAGCTGCTGGCCTGGCTGCAGCACCAGGAGGGTTTCGCGGGCACGCTCGCGGTGAACGACAGCATCTGCCGTTGGCAGCGCGACCTGGATTATCAGCCGCCGGGCGAATTCGAGGATATCGGGCAGGCGCGGTTCATCAACGGCGCGCTCATGATCGAGACCGGCGTGCTGGTCGAGTACGACGAGGTCTGGCGCAAGTCCGTTCTGAACCGCGACGCGGGCGTGCTCGCCATGCGGGTGAGAAAGCATGAGGGCAATCGCGAAGGGGTGCTGGTCGCGGTGGGCGATTACTTCATGTATGCCATCGATCGGGCGCACCCCCTGCCGCTTCAGGCTGCCGGCGAGGTCAGCACGCGCACCTGGAACCTGGCGCATTTCGATTGCGAGATCGGCTTCGGCCGGATACGCGGGGCCTCCAGCCCCTGGTTGATCGAGCGCTGCTCCCTGCCGTTTCGGGAAGGCGAGTGCCTGCTGGAGCCGTCCGCCGCAACGCCGGTAAGCGGCGAATGCTGGACGCCGCCTGCCGGCTGCATGCTGGAGAAGGCCGGCGCGCAATGGACGGTGATGGAATGCACGCCGGATTTCACCGGCTTTAACGGGGACGGTTAGAAGAATGAATCAAAGACTGCCGGTCATCGTGCTGGTCGGTGCCTCGCTGATGTGGGGCACCATGTGGTGGCCGTTGAAACAGATCAACGCCCTGGGCGTCGAGGGGGTCCCGTTGACCTTCGGGGCGTTCGGCGCGGTCACGCTGCTCCTGCTGCCGATGCTGTTGTCGCAGCGCCGGCGCTGGGCGGGCGAAGGACGCTATCTGCTGTTGATCGCCCTGCTCGGCGGTTACGCCAACATCGCCTTCACCTGCGCCATGGTGTACGGCGAGGTGGTGCGCGTCATGGTGCTGTTCTACCTGCTGCCGGTGTGGGGCGTGCTGGGCGGGTGGCTTTTCCTGGGCGAGCGTATCGACCGGGTTCGCGCCCTGGGGGTGGCGCTGGCGCTGGGCGGCGCCTTCCTGATCCTGGGCGGATTCAAGTCCTTTGCCGGTCGCATCTCCTGGCCGGACCTGCTGGCGGTGACCTGCGGCATGGCGTTTGCGGGCAACAACCTGGTGTTTCGTGCCCGCCAGGCTTTGCCGGTGTCGAGCAAGGTGGCGGCCATGCTGATCGGTTGTTTCGCCATCGCCGCGCCGCTGACCCTGGCGGGCATTCAGCCCTGGCCGCAGGTGGAACCGTTGAGCTGGGTATGGGTGGCCGTGTACGGTCTGGGCTGGATGATGATCGCAACCATCGGCACCCAGTGGGCGGTGACTCACATGGAGGCGGGGCGCGCCTCCATCCTGATCATTCTCGAACTCGTTACCGCCGTGGTCACCGCCACGATCATCGGTGGCGAACGCATGAGCACCATTGAATGGCTGGGCGGCGGGCTGATCGTCGCCGCCGCGTTGCTGGAGGCCTGGCGTGATGAGTCCGAGTCGCCAACCGCCGCGCCAGCCGGCTGATATCCGATAGCAAGCAAAGGAACCCGAACCATGAGGATTCATTACCTGCAGCACGTGCCCGCGGAGGGCCTGGGCGCGATCGAGGACTGGGCGCAGCGCAAGGGGGCGCAGCTTAGCGTGACCCGTTTGTACGAGAACGATGCGCTGCCCGAACCCGACGGCTTCGATTGGCTCATCATCATGGGCGGGCCGATGAACATCTACGAGGAAAGCGACCATTCCTGGCTGATTCCGGAAAAGCGTTTCATTCATCGCGCCATTGAGGCCGGCAAGGTGGTGCTCGGATTCTGTCTGGGCGCGCAGCTGATCGCGGACGCGCTGGGCGCGCGCGTGACCCGCAATCCGGAAACCGAGATCGGCTGGTTCGAGGTCACGCCGGTCGACTCGGTGATCACATCCCCGTTGGACAAGCTGCTGGATCAGCCGGTGATGGCGTTTCACTGGCACGGCGACCGTTTCGAGATGCCGCCCGAGGCGCAGCTGTTCGCGCACAGCGAGGCCTGCGCTCACCAGGGGTTCGTGTATGACGATCGCGTCTATGCGTTCCAGTTCCATGCCGAGGTGACGCCGAAGGTGGTGGCCACCTTCATCGAGGCCGAAGGGGCGTTGCCGTACGGACCCTACATTCAAACCCCCGAGGCGATGCTGGCGGATACGGCCCCGTTCGAGTCCATGAATCAACGCCTGTTCGCCTTCCTCGACGGCCTGGCCGACAGGCATTCATAAAAAGAAGCCGTCGGTGGCGGTACGATGACTTACCGTGCGTACCACTCGGTCAGGAAGTCGATAAAGACGCGGGTCTTCTTGGACAGATAGCGGTTGGGCAGATACATGGCGTAGATGTCGGTGTCGGGCGAGGCATAATCGTCCAGGGCCGTTTCCAGGTGTCCGGCGGTGATATCCCGGTTGAGGGTGGTCGAAGGCAGGCGGATCACGCCCAGTCCGCCCACCGCCGCCTCACGCAGTGCCTCCGGGCCGTTGACCCAGAAATTCCCGCGCACCTGGATGCGTTCCTCGCCGTCCGGTCCGTGAAACACCCATTCGTTCCGCATCGGCACCGAGGCATACAGAAGGCAGTTGTGGTGGGTCAGTTCCGCCGGCGTGCGGGGCTTGCCGTGCCGGTGCCAGTAATCGGGCGCGGCGCACACCACCCTGCTGGTCGAGATCAGCCGCCGGGCGACCAGGTTGGGTTGCGGCGTGGCGGTCAGACGGATCGCCAGATCGAACGCCTCCTCGGCCAGGTCGACGAGCCGGTCATTCAGCACCATTTCGAGACTGACCTCCGGATAGCGGGCCAGGAAGGCGGGAATGGCCGGCGCCACCTGGTTGGAGCCGAAGGTGACCGGCGCGGTGATGCGCAACAATCCACGCGGCGCCTCGTTCAGCCGGGCCACCGCCTCCTCGGCCGTTTTCGCCTCCTCCACCAGCCGGGCGCAGTGCTGGTAAAACACCGAACCCGCCTCGGTCAGGCTCAGTTTGCGGGTGGTGCGATGCAGCAGGCGCGTGCCCAGTTCGTGTTCGAGTTCCCCGATGCGTTTGCTGACCACGGGCGTGGACAGGCCGAGGTCGCGCGCCGCGGCGGTAAAGCTGCCCGCCTCCACCACCTGGGCGAAAGCGGCCATGGCGACCAGAGAAGGCATGGCTTCATCCTTATTACTAAAGATTTAGAAACAATATTATTCAAAATACCCCGATTATCAATTGATCGGAAACACTTACACTCTGCCACCTGCGAACAAGCGTGGGGGAAACCACGATGAACAAAACAAGCAATGTCATGGGTTGGGGGCTGCTGGTAATGGCCCCGGTGATCTGGGGCGGCATGTTCCCGGTCGCCAAGGTGGTGCTGCCGAGCGTGGACCCGTTCACCATCACCGCTATCCGCTACGGTGTGGGCGTGCTGATCTTCCTCGCCATCCTCGCGGTGCTGGAGGGGCGCGCCGCACTGAGTTTCGAGGGCCGCGCCTGGCGGCTGTTCGCTTACGGCACGGTCGGGTTCGCCGGCTTCAATATGCTGGCCTACACCGGCCTGGCACATTCGCGGCCGGAGCATGCCGCCGTGATCATGGCCTTGATGCCCATGATCACGGTGCTGGTCAGTTGGGTGCGCAGCAGGCAACGTCCGGCCACGTTCACGTTGCTGACCGTGGGCGTCGCCTTCCTGGGTGTGTTCCTGGTGGTCACCAACGGCAATCCCGAACGGGCCCTGCACAACGGCGAGGTCTCGGGCGATCTGATGCTGCTGACCGCCGCGGTGTGCTGGGTGGCCTATACGCTCGGAGGCGGTGATTTTCCGTCCTGGTCGCCGTTGCGCTATACCGCGATGAGCTGTGCACTGGGCACGCTTTCGATCCTGGCCATCACCGGCGGTCTGGCCGCGCATGGCGATATCGAACTGCCCACGCTGTCGGTCATCGCCGGTTTCGGCTGGGAGTTCTTCTACCTGGTGGTGCTCGGTGCAGTAGTGGCGGTGCTGAGCTGGAACGTCGGGATCAGGGCCGTCGGTGCGGTCAACGGCGTGCTGTTCATCAACCTGGTGCCGGTGACCGCGTTCGTGATCGGCGTCGCCCAGGGCCATGACTTCGGCCGGGACGAATTGCTGGGTGCGTTGCTGGTGATCGGCGCCCTGGTGGCGAACAACCTCTACACCCGTCGCCGTCTCGCCCCCGCGCCCCGGCGGGTAGCGGCCGAGCCGGTGGGCGCGGAGGCCTGAGCATGTTCATCGTCAGACTCAGTTACCAGGCCTCGCTCGCCGAGATCGACCAGGCGCTGGCGGCGCACAAGGCCTATCTGGATCAGCACTACGCGGCGGGCCGGTTTCTGGTTTCCGGACGGCTGGAACCGCGCACCGGCGGCGTGATTCTGGCGAGCCTGTCGGATCGCGCCGAGCTGGATGCGGTGCTGGCGGAGGATCCTTTCGCGCAACAGGGACTGGCGGCGTACGAGGTGCTCGAGTTTCACCCGACGCGTTGGGATTCGAAACTGGACGGCGCGTTTACCGCGGGCGCATAGCAAAAATAAAGCCCCGGCCGTTGGTGGGCCGGGGCGAGCCGGGGGCAATCCCAAGCGGAGTCGGGTCAGAAGAACTTGAGATAGCGGTTTTTTTCCCAGTCGGAAATGTAGTTGTGGTAATCGGTCCATTCCTGGCGCTTGAAGTCCACGAAGGCGCGGAACATCTGCGGACCCATCACCATCTCGCTGAGCGGATCGGCCTCGAAGGCATCGACCGCTTCTTCCAGGTTGCGCGGCAGGGAGGCGACGCCCATGGCGTCCAGTTCCTCCTGAGTGTGCAGATACATGTTTTCGGTATGCGGGTTGCCCGGGTCCATGCCTTCGCGGATACCTTCCAGGCCGGCCGCCAGCATCATGGCCGCGCCGAGATTCGGATTGCTTGATATTTGGGCAGCACTGATTTAGTTACGGCCGCCGCCTAGCGGTTTGCGGAACATGTTGGTGCGGTTGTT
>JARRKE010000095.1 GCA_037388465.1 Gammaproteobacteria bacterium | reverse complement strand
TCGGACAAGTGGCAGGAATACGGTTTCCGCGTCGCCAATCTGCCGACGGATCTGCAGGAACGTCACACCGCCATCCACGAGGACGCCATACGCCGCGCCCGCGAAATGGGCTGGAATCCGGACGCGGACATCGCCGACGAGGAATAACGCCCGGCGCTGCCGTCAGTCCCGGAAATTCACGTACTGCAGCGGCAGTCCCAGGTCGGCCTCGCGAAACAGGCTGATCGCCGCCTGCAGATCGTCGCGCTTTTTGCCGGTGACGCGCACCTGGTCGCCCTGCACCGAGGCCTGCACCTTCAGCTTGGCATCCTTGGTGATACGCACCAGCTGCTTGGCCATGGCCTGGTCGATACCCTGACGAATCTTGATCTCCTGCGTGGCGCGCTGGTTGGCTTCGTTGATCTTGCCCGGTTCCAGGCAGGCCACGTCGATACCGCGCTTGCTCAGCTTGAGACGCAGGATGTCGAGCATCTGGTTCAGTTGAAACTCCGACTGCGCGGTAAGTGTCAACATTTCGTCACTTTGTGTGACTTCCGCGCCGCTGCCTTTGAAATCGTAGCGCGTGGAAATTTCGCGGTTGGTCTGGTCGACCGCGTTGGTCAATTCGTGGCTGTCCACTTCGGAAACAACGTCGAAAGATGGCATGTGTTGTCCTCGTACCCCGTCGGGGTGTTTTCTTATCTCAGCGGCAAGGCATAGAATGCCGGCTCATGAAATTGTAACAGTCCGTCTACTGGCATGAAGTCCCTGTTCATTTCTCTCGGCGCCGCGAACGCGGCACTCGGCGTGATACTCGGCGCATACGGCGCGCACGGGCTGCGCAATCATCTCTCGACGCAGATGCTGGACGTGTACCGCACCGGCGTCGAGTACCACATGTATCACGCCTTCGGCCTGATTCTCATCGGCCTGGCCGCCGGCCAGATGGGCGGCCGCCTGCTGGGCGCCGCCGGCTGGTTCATGTTCGCCGGCATCGTCCTGTTTTCGGGCAGCCTGTACGCCCTCAGCCTGAGCGGCATTCGCTGGCTCGGCATCATCACCCCGTTCGGCGGTCTCAGCTTCATCATTGCCTGGGCGCTGTTCGCCTACGCCGCCTGGCAGAGCCGCTGAACATCCTTACATCAACGGAGAAACGACCTATGCCGGAAGTATCTTTTCAGGTACGCGCGGACAAGACCATGGAGTCCCTGCTGAGCGCCCTGGAAATGGAAGACGCCCTGGAAGACTGCGACATGGACATCAACAACGAGGTGTTCACGCTGGACTTCCCCGACGGCGCCAAGCTGATCATCAACAAGCAGGCGCCGATGGAACAGCTGTGGCTGGCCTCTCCCGAAGGCCCCGCCCACTTCAACTACGAGGCGGAACAGGACGAATGGGTCAACGACCGCACCGGCGAGGGCCTGATCAGCACCCTGGAACGCGTGCTGTCGGACAAGACCGGCGAGACCATCCGCATCGAGCTGGAGGATTAACCTGTTTCCGCGTCTTCCTTCGCCAGCCGTTCGAGCAGTTCGTAAACCTGTTTCGGATTACGGGTCTTGAATTCCTCGCGCAGCAGCTGCAACGCCTCGGCGCATTCGCTGCGTCCCTGCAGGCGCAGCTCAGCCAGCGACATCGACAGCGAGCGGAACTGGCGGAACACGAGATACCCCACGGTGGCCGACACGGCGGCCGCGATCCACTGCTCGCGATACGCCAGATATCCGGCCAGGCCGTAAACGACAAAGGCACCCAGCACGATCATGGCGGTGTACACATGAGTCTGATCGATGAATTCGCGAAATATGTCGCGATGAGCTGCGAACTGTTCAGGTGTCATGGGGCGCTTCCGGCCTGCGGCGACGCGCTAAACTAATACATGATGGGCACAAAAGCGACACAACTGCCTCAGGACGCGATGTACCAGAGCTTTCCCCGCAACGAGACAGGGCGCGACTTCGTGGTCGGCGATCTGCACGGCATGTTCAGCGCGCTGGAACAGATGCTCCTGGGCGTCGAGTTCGACGCCGAACGCGACCGGCTGTTCTCGGTCGGCGACTTGATCGACCGTGGACCGGAATCGCAGCGCTGCCTGGAATTTCTCGACCACTCCTGGTTCCACGCCGTGCAGGGCAATCACGAGCGCATGATGCTCACCGCCCAGAACGACGCCATGAACTTCCTCAACTGGACCAACATGAACGGCGGTGGCTGGTGGCACGACATCGACGACGAGATGCGCGAAGCCTTCATGACCCGCGTCGCCGCCCTGCCCCTGGCGATGGAGATCGCGACCGAGCACGGCAGCGTCGGCATCGTGCACGCCGACATTCCGCTCAACGTCGGCTGGCACGAGTTCGTGGAAAAGCTGGAGGACGCCTCGTTCCAGGACTACGCCCTGTGGTCGCGCAACCGGCTCAAGCTGGCGGAACTGAGCGGCCGCGTGCCGCCGGTGGAAGGCATCGACCTGGTGGTGGTCGGCCATACGCCGCTGCAGCGGGCCGTCCAGATCGCCAACATCTATTATCTCGATACCGCGGCCGCCTATTGGGAAGACATCAAGGGCGCCAAACTGAGCCTGCTGCAGATCCATCCCGGCTTCGCGATCAGCGAGCTGCCCACCGCGCCGATCCCCGACGACGAGGACTGAACGGGGCCTACAGCCTGCCCGGATCCTCGGTTTCCTCCGCTTCCTCCGCCAGACCGGTATCCAGCCCGTCCAGGCTGACCCGGTTTTTGTGCAGCCGGTATTCGCGCAACCCTTCGTCGCCCTTCTTCTGCGCCCATTCGCGCAGCGTCTCCCGTTCGCCGCGATAGTCGTACATCGGCACGCCGAAGCCGCAGGAGGTCTGCACCATCTCGATGTGCAGCAGGATGATCTGGCGCTCGCCGGGGATGGTCTCGAAATGTTCGTGCCACTCGGGCCAGTTGGGGTTGTCGGGCCGGATGATCTCCCCGCGTCCGTACAGCCGCAGGATCAGGGGCTGGGCGTCGAAGCTCATGAACATCAGGGTCAGCCGGCCGTTTTCCAGCACATGAGCCGAGGTCTCGGCGCCGCTGCCGGTCAGATCCAGGTAGGCCACCGTTCGGTCGTCAATGATGCGCAGGGTATTCATGCCCTTCGGCGAGGTGTTCACGCGGCCCTGATGGGGGGCGCTGGCGACGATGAACAGCGCCTGTTTGCGAATGAATTCACGCAGTTTCGGGTCCAGCCTGTCGAACCGTTTGCTCATGACGAAATATGGCCGAGTTTTTTTGTCGGGATCATTTTTCTATACTGCCCGCCCTTATTGTGCAACCGAACCGATGGGAGCTACATGACCGAATCCTTCCACCCCCCTGTTCGCACGCTGATGGGCCCCGGCCCGTCCGACGTCAATCCCCGCATCCTGGAAGCGCTTTCGCGCCCCACCATCGGCCATCTGGACCCCGCCTTCGTGGGCATGATGGAAGAGGTGAAGGAGCTGCTGCAATACGCCTTCCAGACCCAAAACGCCCTCACCCTGCCCGTCTCCGCGCCCGGTTCGGCCGGCATGGAAACCTGCTTCGTCAATCTGGTGGAACCCGGCGAGAAGGTCGTCGTCTGCCAGAACGGCGTGTTCGGCGGGCGCATGAAGGAGAACGTCGAGCGCCTCGGCGGCATCCCCATCCCGGTCGAAGACACCTGGGGCCAGCCCGTCGACCCGAACAAGGTGGAAGACGCCCTCAAGGCCAACCCGGACGCCAAAGTGCTGGCCTTCGTGCATGCCGAAACCTCCACCGGTGCGCAATCGGACGCCAAAACCCTGGCCGAGATCGCCCGACGCCACGGCTGCCTGACCATCGTCGACACCGTCACCTCGCTGGGCGGCACCCCGGTGCTGGTGGATGAATGGGACGTGGACGCCGTCTATTCCGGCACCCAGAAGTGCCTGTCCTGCACCCCGGGCCTGTCGCCGGTCACCTTCAACGAGCGCGCGGTGGAGAGAATCAAGAACCGCCGGCACAAGGTGCAGAGCTGGTTCCTGGACCTGAACCTGGTGATGGGCTACTGGGGCAGCGGCGCCAAGCGCGCCTATCACCACACCGCGCCCATCAACAGCCTGTATGGCCTGCACGAGTCGCTGGTCATCCTCCAGGAGGAAGGCCTGGAGAACGCCTGGGCACGGCACACCCACAACCACCGGGCGCTGCGCGCGGGGATCGAGGCCATGGGGCTGGAGTTTTTCGTTGACCCCGAGCACTGCCTACCGCAGCTCAATCCGGTCACCGTCCCCGAGGGCGTGGACGAGGCCGCGGTGCGCAGCATCCTGCTCAAGGACTACGAACTGGAGATCGGCGCCGGCCTGGGCCCCATGGCGGGCAAGATCTGGCGTATCGGCCTGATGGGCTACGCGAGCAACGAGCGCAACGTGCTCAACTGCCTGGGTGCCCTGGAGGCCGCGCTGGTCGGCCTGGGCGCGCCGGTCATCACCGGCAAGGGCGAGGACGCCGCCCGGCAGGTGTACGCCGCCTGAGGCCTGTTAGAATGTCCCCGGCCGGTGCCCACCGCCGGCCGGGGACATGACGGGATGTATTCGATACCCAAACCTGCCGAACAGACGCTGCCGCAGGCCGAGAACCTGTTCAAGGCCGTGCTGTTCCCCACCCTGATATTCGTCTCCTTCCTGCTCGCCCGGCTGACCGCCGAGTCCCTGGCTTTTCCCGCACCCCATCATCTGCTCCTGAAGTGGGCGCTGCTGCTGGCCCTGGCCACGTTCGACAGCATGCTGATCATCGGCATGGGCATCCTGGCTCACGACGCCGTGCACCGCGTGCTGTTCCGCAACCGGTTCTGGAACGACTTCATCGGCGGCCTGCTTTCGGCCCTGGCGCTGATCCCCTTTTATGCCAACCGGCAGTTTCACCTCACGCACCACGGCTACGCGCATCAGCCCGGGCACGACCCGGAGGCGGCGATGCACGACCGTCCGTTCTGGATTGCGCTGACCTGGGGTTCGATCGTCGCCTTGCAGGAGCAGTACCGCTTCATGTTCCGCAATCTCGCCGCCGGTCGGCGCGACACGAAACGCGCCCTGCGCTTTCTCAAGGACCTGGCGCTGCTGGCCGCCGCCGCGGGCTTTTACGCCGGGACGCTCATCCTCAGCGGCGCGTCCTGGCTGCACACCCTGCTGCCCATCCTGCTGGTGCTGCCGCTGGTGTTCGGCTACCGGGCCCTGTCCGACCATTACGGCGTACCGGCCGTGGCCCGCAAGAGCCTGGAAAGCGAGGCCATTTTCGAAAGCACCGACCCCGGCTGGGACCGCAGCCAGCGCCTGGTCCGGCACCAGATCAGCGGCTGGGTAATCCTGAGCCCCGCCTGGCTGGAATGGCTGTGGAGCCACGTGAACTACCACGAGGTGCATCACAAGTTCCCGTGGCTGTCGCACGTCCATCTCAAGAATGCCTTCGAGGCCACCCGCCACCAGCTGCCCTACCTGGTGGCGCGCGGCTATACCCGCAACCTGTTCCGTCTGATGCGGCTACCGTACTTCAGTCAACGGCAGGACGTCGCCGAGTGCCTCAGCGTGCAGCGCGAACCCCGGCCATAAGACTTCCCGGTCGCGGCTAACGCGCCAGCACGCGCTTCAGCGCCAATCCCTGCATCGCCCCCAGTTCGGCCGTTTCGGCCAGAAACACCTCCGCCGCCGCCAGTGCATCACCCAGCGCATCGTGCGCGGGATGCGCCGGCATGTTGTGCGCCTGGTGCAGCGCACTGAGACGCAGCTCGCCCTCGCGCGGTGGCTGCGAGCGGCGCGACAGGCGCCGGCGCGCGAGCAGCAGGGTATCCGCCACCGGGACGACGAACTCGCCGCCGTACAGACGGCGGCAGGCCGCACGCAGAAACCCGACCTCGATGCCGGCGTGATGCGCGATCAGCACCCGTCCGGCGAGATCGGCGAGCAGCACCGCCAAGACCACCTCCAGCGCCTCGCCGCGCGCGGCCTGCTCGTCGGTGATCCTGTGCACCACCACGCTTTGCGGCGTCAGGTCACGCGCGGGGCGGATCAAGTGATGGCGCGCGCTGTCCAGGCGGATGCGCAGCCCGTCCAGCCCGACCCAGCCCATGCTCACGATCTCGTGCTTCTCGGGGTCGAGGCCCGTGGTTTCCAGATCCAGCGCGAGAAACGGCGCCTGACGCACGTCGCCGCGCGGATCGGGAAATGCCACCGCCAGGTAATCGTGCAGGGGTCCCGGCGGGCAGTGTTTCAGGGCATGGCGCCGACGTGCGTCCAGTGAGCGGAACAGGCCGAACATGCTCAGCGCAGCCGCTCGGTCTGGTAGCGCATCGCCAGACTGTCCTGCGCGGTCTTGATCAGGGCGAACGCCTGTTTCAGATAGGAACGATCGAGCTGGCCGATCGCCCCGGGAGAAAGATAGTTGTCCGGCGCCTCACCCCGTCCGATCTGCTCGGCCTGATGGCGGGCGCGCAGGGTGACGATGAGCTCGTAGGCCATGGACAGGTCGCGCAGCATGTCATCGCTCAGCATGCCCCCGGCGGCGCCCGCCTGCAGGCGCTTGAGGGTGTGCACGGCGGTGGAGCCGCTGGCCACGGCATGCACGCGCGCCAGCTCGACGATGGGCATCACCCCGCCCTGCTTGATGTCGAGCGTCTGCGCGTGGTCGCCTTCGTCAATCAACACGAACTGGCGAAAGAACCCCAGCGGCGGCCGGTGATGCGTGGCGTTGGCCGCCAGATGAGCCAGGTAGATGCTGTTGCCCTGCGCCTTGTTCAGGGCATGGGTCTGCAGGTTGGCGAACAGCAGTTCGTCGCCGTAGACGATGCGCGCATCGAAGAAATTGCAGGTCAGCATGACCGACTTCGGTTCGGGATGCCCGATCCAGTCGTCGAAGTAGCCCTTCCAGACACTCAGCGGCTGGCACCATTCGGGCGTGCGCGCCATGACATCGCCCGGACACAGCGTGAGACCGCATTCGGCCAGGCCGTGGGTGACGTAGCGCCCCAGGGTGAGGAACCATTGCCGGTCGCGTTCGGATTCGACCCGGTCGGCATACAGCAGCGCATTGTCCTGATCGGCGTGCGCCATGATTTCGCGCCGTGCCAGCGAACCGACCGCCAGCCACGCGAACGGCGCCGGTGCCGGCCCCATTTGTTTCAGGGCGAGCTGGATCAGGCGCCGGGTGACGGCGTCCCACAGCGCCGACAGCGCCTCGCCGACCTGCAGACCATTGGCGCCGGCACGGACCAGCTGCGCCTGCAGAACGGGAATCTCCCGGCTGATCTCGACCAGCGCCTCGAGCGTGTCGCAATGGGCCACCTCGCGCATCAGGAACAGCCCGGACACGGTCATGTG